>JAJZSS010000200.1 GCA_021849525.1 Chloroflexota bacterium | reverse complement strand
GTGATAATTCAATCATAACAATCTTTAGTGATTACGTAAGGCAACCTTCTCTGCAAGTTTGGCATACTGTTGGGCGGTCAGGCTGTCGGATTGCTGAAGAACCATGGGGATATTTTTCAGAGATGCCTGGTAAGCAAGATCCGGAGCAGGAGTAAAAATGACCGTAACTGATCTTCCTAACTGATCCTGTACCTGGCTCCAGGAAAGCTGCATACCTGAGCGCACACGGTTCACCAACACAATGCTGATATTATCACTGGGTATCCCCTTTTCAAGCAGATCATCGATCAATGCTTTGGTTTGTAGAACTGACTGTGGCACCGGCTCGACGACCACCAGCACTTCATTGCACAGGCTAACGACCTTGTCAGCCATCGGGTTAAGCGATGAACCCAAATCGAGCAATACATAACGCGCCATATAAGCAAGCTGCCTGGCAATCGCTTCGAAGACAGCCGGATCATTCACATGCCTGGCATCACGTGGCTGAGGTGATGCCAGTAGCAGACGTAAGCCAGTGGAATGGGTGATCAATTCAGCATCCAGTGTCCGGCGATCGATCGCCGCAGGATTAAGCTGCAGTAAATGGGTCAGTCCCTCAGCCCGCATGAAACCCAGCTCCAGACTGATTGTTCCCTGACCTGGGCGAAACTCGGCTACGATCACTTCTTTTTTGTAGCTTTGGATCAAGGCAACGCCAAGATTTAAGACTAATGTAGAAACACCCAGGCCTCCGCGAGCAGCCAGAACGCCTATTACATATCCGCGATCTCCCTTGGGGATACTAATGGGACCGGTTTTCTTTGCTTTATTGGTCCGGGCAAGCACGGCTTTTACATGGACAAATAATTCTCGCGGCTGAGTTGGCTTGGTCAGATAGTCATCTGCACCAGCTTCAAATCCCAGGATTTTATCTTCGACTTGCGTTTTGGCAGTAAACATAATAACCGGAACATCTTTGGTTTGATCATTGGAGCGCAAACGACGTGTTACTTCTACACCGTCAATGTCTGGCATCATGATGTCCAGCAAGATCAGGTCGGGGCGTTCAGTCTGAGCCATGGCCAGCGCTTGAATCCCATTATTGGCTGCACTGATTTCGTATCCCTGGCGTTGCAGCATCAAGCCGACGAGGCGTAAAGTATCGATGTCGTCATCCACTATGAGGATTTTCTCAGCCATTACTGCTCCTGCCAAACATCCTGTAGAGTATCGAGACAAGTTCTTTTTTGAGCAAAGGTCGTAGCAAAAGATCAGCTATAATTTTATCTGTTATGTTTAACACTTTTGATGTTATTTTACAACAAGAATGCCAACTTGACCAAAATCTGCCCATTTTGGTAGGCGTGTCGGGTGGCCCGGACAGCATGTGCTTGCTGCACTGCCTGAAGCAGGCCGGATATCCAGTGGTCATTGCGCATTTAAATCACCAACTGCGGCCTGAAGCAGACCTCGAAGCTGAAATGGTCACCCAACTTGCAAAGGATTGGCAGGTGCCTGCCATTTCCGACAAGGCCGATGTTTTTGGCTATGCACAGCAAACGCGTTCGTCCATTGAAGAAGCCGCCCGCGAATTACGCTACCAATTCTTATTTTCTGCTGCTATCCAGAATGAGGCCCAGGCCGTCGCCGTGGGTCATAACGCTGATGATCAGGTAGAAACCGTCCTGATGCACCTGCTGCGCGGTGCAGGACCGGCTGGCTTGCGTGGTATGCGCCATCGAAGCCTTCCGAACCCCTGGAGCGATACCATACCCCTGGTCCGGCCTCTGCTTCGCATATGGCGCATGGAGATTGAGACTTATCTCGCGGAACATGCGCTGCCAGTTAATCGCGATCTTTCCAACCTGGATACCGTTTATTATCGCAACCGGCTGCGCCATCATGTGATCCCCTACTTGCAAACCCTCAATCCCCAAATCAAGCAGGCTCTCTGGCAGACAGCTGAGCTTGTTGGAACTGATTATGATTTCATCCTGACAGAAGTTCAGAAGAGCTGGGATTCGGGGATTGTCCAGAGTCGCAGCCAGGGAGTGATCGAGATTAAGCGGGCGGAATTTTCCAGGCTCCAACCCAGCATACAACGTGAGCTGATCAGACGGAGCGCTTTCGGTTTGGATCCCGGTTTACGTGACCTGGATTACATGGCCACCCAGCGCGTCCTACAGGCAGTAAACATCCCGAAGGTCTCCGCTCAGATAGATGTGGTATCTGGCATGCGGCTGATCATTGAAGCGGACCGGCTCTGGCTGGTGGATGAGGGTTCGGAAGTACCGCTGGACATCTGGCCGCAAATCAACCTCCACGACAGATCCCCTCGAATTCAACTCGATGAGACCGCTATCCCGATCCAGCTGGATAATCATTGGGAGCTCCAGGTCGAGATCTTCCCATGTAATGCGAAACTTCTTACCCAGGCAATGACCAATCCCGACCCTTTCCAAGCCTGGGTAGATGCAGAAAAGATCCAACAACCCCTGGTTCTGCGCCCTCGCCAGCCTGGTGATCGGATCGAACTGCTGGGTATGGAAGGCCAGCACGTGAAATTATCCGACCTATTCATCAACCAGAAAATCCCCCGCCGGGCGCGAGCCCACTGGCCAGTAATTGCCTCAAGTGAGACGATCATCTGGATTCCCGGCGTGCAGCTGGCCCACTCTGCCCGCCTGACGGACACCAGCCAGCTTGCGATCCATTTGTCCCTGGTTAAAAAATAACTGGCTTCATTACCTGAATAAAGCAGAATGGGCTGACCCACTCAAGGACCAGCCCATTAACGCTTCGAATGGCTCTATTTCATATTCTCAGCCATAAAATGGCATAGGGTTGCAGGCGCAGTTTCATCCTGCCAGCAGACACTCCCAGGATAGCCCTGCCGGTAAGCAAATCGACCGGCTCGCCTGACAGGTTATCCAGCTCGATATTGATTTCCTGGATTTCAGCGGACAGATTGTTCACAACCAGGAGCCGTTGTCCGTCATAAGACCGCAAATAAGCCGCCACATGGGGATTGTCCCCCATCCAGGCGAATGAACCCCGCCCAAAGGCCGGGTGAAGTTTCCGAATGGCAATCATATGCCGGAGCGAGTTATACAAAGAATGAGGATCGGACCGCTGATCGGTCACATTGACCTTCTGCGAGCCATATTCCGCACTCTCGATCAAAGGGGCGTAGTAATTCTCCATCGGAGCATCCGAAAAGCCGGCCTTGGGACTGGAATCCCACTGCATGGGTGTACGGACGCCATTGCGATCGAATAACCAGATATTGTCGCCCATACCGATCTCATCGCCATAATAAAGGATCGGTGAACCTTGCATGGTGAATAGTAGAGAATTGGCCAGCTCGATTTTAGCCCGATCATTATCCAGTAATGGAGCCAGACGGCGGCGAATTCCCAGATTGAGACGCATCCTTGGATCAGGCGCATACTTCTCCCACATCCACTGCCGCTCTTCTTCGGTCACCATCTCTAAAGTGAGCTCATCATGATTGCGCAAGAAGGTACACCACTGGCACTGCTCAGGAAGTGCCGGAGTCTTTTCCAGGATCCATTCTAATGAGCTGCGTTCACCCGTTTTTAGCGATTTATAGATGCGCGGCATCAAAGGGAAATGAAATCCCATATGAAATTCATCGCTGCCATTGCCAAAATATTCCCGTACATCTTCTGGCCACTGGTTGGCTTCTGCCAGTAAGATGCGTCCAGGATAATTCTCATCAATAAATTGGCGCACTTTTTTTAAATAGAGATGTGTTTCGGGGAGATTCTCGCCATTGGTGCCTTCTCGCTCAAATAGATATGGGATGGCATCTGCCCGAAAGCCATCGATACCCAGCTCCAACCAGTATTGGATAATGCTCAACATTTCAGCCTGAACGGCGGGGCTGTCATAATTCAGGTCTGGCTGGCTGGCATAAAAGCGGTGCCAGTAATACTGGCCGGCAACTTCATCCCAGGACCAGTTGGAAGGCTCCGTATCCAGAAATATTATTCGCGCCTCCTGGTACTTCTGGTCGGTATCGCTCCACACATAATAATCCCGGTAAGGAGAATTTCGATCGGCGCGAGCTGCTTGAAACCAGGGGTGTTGATCAGAAGTATGGTTCATGACCAGGTCCATGATTATCCGCATTCCCAGGGCATGGGCACGATCCAGCAACCGCTTGAGATCATCTACTGTGCCATATTTCGGTAATAAACTATAAAAATCGGAGATGTCATACCCATCATCCCGGAGAGGGGAAGGATACATCGGCTGGAGCCACAGACAATCCACGCCCAATTCATGCAGGTAATCCAACTTTTGAATTAATCCAGGAAGATCCCCATGCCCATCCGAATTACTGTCAAAGAATGCCTTTACATTAACTTCATAAAAAACAGCATCTTTATACCAGAGATGGTCATCCGAATTTATCTCCTGAGCATTAGCCATAAATCCCTCACTTTACGAACAACGCCTGTCTGAAAGATAACCAAACACTGTTCCTGCAGACAGGCGTTCGAAAGCCAGACTGGTGATGCCAGTCCAGTTTATATTTTTTACGAGCCTTACAATTAACCTTTGACCGAGCCAGCCATCATACCGCGCACAAAGAAGCGTTGTAATGCAAAGAACACCGCCAGAGGCAGCAGCATGCTGATGAACGCGCCTGCGGTCAGCAAATGCCAGTCCTGTCCTTTTTCGCCAACAATCGCTGCCAGGGCCATGGTGAGAACCCGATTTTTCTCACCCAGAAATACCAGAGCAACCAGGTAGTCATTCCAGACCCATAAAAATTGGAAGATGGCGAAGGATGCCAGGGCAGGAATGGATAGTGGCAGGATGAGCTGGGTGAAAATCGTGAAGTTGGAAGCGCCATCGATGAAAGCCGATTCGAGGATGTCGCGCGGAATAGTGCTGATATA
>JAJZSS010000199.1 GCA_021849525.1 Chloroflexota bacterium | reverse complement strand
CTTCCCGCCAGGATACCCGCCTCACACGCCAGGGAGTCCAGGCGCTGATCGGCGCTGCCCACTTTCAATTTACGGTACGCAAATCGGTAATTCAGGCATTTCTTCCGTTCAAGATGGACCGTCCCATGGGTCAGGTGCGGGCTCTGGACGATCAGATGAATGCTGCTGGCTGGCTGCGCCTGGCAACCTGCGAGCCATTGGTGCGCCATATGGGGAATACCCTGCCAGATGCGCAAAAAACAGCCCGGCAGCAACCTGCAGCTCGCCAGCGAATCTGGGATGCGCCTGTCCTGCGCCGGCTTTTACTGCGGATATACGACGCTATCTTCCGTCTTTATTATGCGCGCTGAGAGCAGATCACAGCTATGAGAACTGGACGCAACCCGGCCAAATCCGGACTGGATGCCTACGCCCCACAAGAGCTGGGGGTCGCGCTCATCCTGTATATCCCTTCCCAGGAAGGGTATTTTGCGAATGCGCTGGAAATCTTCAAAATGCAGATCGCCAGTCTCAAAGCAGCCACCGCTCAGGCGTACGATTTACTGGTCTTCGATAATGGGAGCTGCGCGCCGGTCGTGCAGGCTTTACATAAGCTATACCAGGCCGGTGAGATCACATGGCTGGTGAGCTCCCGCCACAATATCGGCAAAGCCGGAGCCTGGAACTGGATTTTTGCTTCACAACCCAACCCATTAATCGCCTACGCCGACTCCGATGTGCTATTTCGCCCAGGTTGGCTGGAGGCCAGCCGGGAAATATTACAGGCTTTTCCTCAAGCGGGGATGGTTTCCGCCCAGCCCAATTTTTTTGACGTGATGGATGGCAAAGGCCAGGCACAGCAAGCGCTGGAGAAAGACCCTGAATACCGTTTTGAGGCTTATAAGCCCGCCAGCGAGATCATCGACGAATACTGCCTGGGGATTGGAGCCAGCCCGGAGCTTGCCGAGCGCTTCCACCAGCAGCCATTACCGGCAGTCCAACATATTCCCAGTGGGGTTCAGGCTGTGCTGGGCGCTTCCCATATGCAGTTTATCATTCCCCAAGCCGTTGCCCGGAAGGTAACCCCGCTCCCCGCCACCAAGGCTTTGCTGCGAAAAGAAACAATGTCCCTGGACCATTCCGTTGACCGGCTGGGTTTTCTACATCTCTCCACTCGCTTGCCTTATGTTTTTCACATGGGCAATACAATCAACGAACGGCTTTTGGACGAATTCCAGCGAATCACCGGTCAGGCTCAAAATCCGGTAAAAGCCACCCCGGGTCTGCGGAAACCCGCCTCACCAGTGCGCCGCTGGATAAACCGGGTGGCGCGCTCGCCGCGCGGCCAGCGCCAGCTGCAGCGTCTCTACAATTTGCTTTTCCAGGTCCTCCACTCTGACAACCCTTGAATTAACCTGAATGAAATCTGAATTAATCGATCTCATCCTGTGTACTGCCTGTGGAGGTACCTACGTCCTGGATGGCAGTAAACTGCTGTGCTCGAATTGTGGGCAGACGATCCTGCTGATCAATGGGATTCCGGTTTTTACCCCGGTGGCCGGGGAAATCCACCCATCCGAAAAACTGGTGCGCGGACCGGAGACCGGCACCCCATGGCGCAAAGCCAACTGGCAGTTCCTGCAGACGCAACTGGCTGCTTTGCCCAGCCATGCTCAAATACTGGATGTCGGCGCCGGGCGCGGTGATTTTGCCGCCCTGCTGGACCGCTTCCAGACCATTGCCCTCGATATTTACCCATACCCAGAAGTGAACCTGGTTTGCGATCTGACACAGATCAACCCCTTCCGCCCCGCCCAATTCGATGCGGTGGTGTTGATGAACGTGCTGGAACATGTGTATGCCACGCATTCCCTGTTGGCGCGTCTGGCGGAATTATTAAAGCCGGGCGGCATCCTGATTATCGCCATCCCTTTCCTGGTGAAGCTGCACCAGACTCCGGTGGATTTCGTGCGCTTCACCCACTATGCTCTGGAGCGTTTTGCTGGCGAGCATGGTCTGGTTTGTGAAAGTCTCGAAGGCTATTACGATCCGCTGTTTTTGCTTTCCGAAGGGATCGGGAATATCAAAAACGCTTACCTGCCGGGTCTGCCCCGGACAAAACGAATCGGGGCGCGCTTGCTTTTGAGCGGCATTCAATCCCTGAGCAACAGTTTACAAATCCTGCTCGGGCCAGGGGCTGCACGACCGCCTCAAGAAATGCGCAGCCAGGCGCCAACCGGGTATCAAATTGTGTACCGCAAAACAATTTCCTGAATTAATTGGAGCAAATTAAAAATATCTATGCCTGCTAAAACTGTATTCATCAGCGCCGACCACGGGCTGGCGGTATTCTACTTTATGCAAAGCCAGATCATCCCCATTTTGCGCGCCGCCGGGATCAGTGTGGTGGTGCTGACGGAGGATCAATCCGTCGATCTTCTTAACGAACGTTATTCAGCACCCGGATTGATTATTGAAGGATTGCGCCTGGACCAGGTGCAGCGTTATACACGCACCGTCGCCCCCACCGCACAATGGTGGCTGGATTTTCTACGCCGCGCCGGAGCTGCCCCGGGAGCAAACCTGGCTGTCGTCGATCACTATATCCGCCAGGTGAAAGGAGAAGCCCATGCCCGCCGGCGGCAGCTTTTTCCCCTCATGGAAGGTATCGCCCGCACCCTGCGACACTCGCGACCGGCTCGCCAGGTGCTGCAGCGCACTCAGATGCGCTACACATCAACAATTTACAGCGATCTATTCACCAAGTACCGGCCGGCGCTGGTAATCGCCGCCTCCCCCGGATTCCGCCAGGACCGTTATCTCTTGCGCGAGGCCGCCAAACGACATATTCCAACGGCTGCAGCCATTATCAGCTGGGATAGCTCCAGCAGCTATGGCCTGCCCGGCGCTCCGGTGGATTATATTACCTGCTGGTCCGAGATCCAGAAGCAAGAGCTGGTCGGCGGCGCTGATTGGGACCCCAGGCGCGTCCATGTCGGTGGGATGCCACCCTATGATGGATATGTAAACGATGAGTGGCTGCTGAGCAGAAAGGACTATTTTCAGCGTCACAATCTGGACCCGAATCGCAAATTATTATCCTATGCCAGCAGCTTTGTCAGCTGGTCGCCGAACCTGCAAAACGTGCAAGCCCTGGCAAGCCTGGTATCCCATGATGTCCTGGCCGAGCCGACTCAGTTATTGGTTAGGTTACACCCCATCCATATGAGCGGGCATTACGTGACTGAAGCGGATGCGATCCGGCGCATGGCTGCCGATCACCCGCATATTCACGTTGTCGAACCTGTTCCCCTGGGAGCTCTGGGGCATTATTCCGGCGAAGATATGGCCGAAAAAACTTCGATGATGGCTCACAGCGATATCTTTTTGACCGTTTATTCCACCATGTGTGTGGAGGCTTCTTTTCAGGAAAGCCCGATCGTCAGTGTATGTATCGACTCAAAAGTCGGCTGGCCCGGGAAGTACTGGGTGCCCATGTCCGAGATCGGAGTCTGGCCCACGCATTCCCGCTTCCGGACTTCCGGTGCAGGGAAAGTTGCCCTCAACATCGATGAGCTGCGCGAGGCTCTGAATTATTACCTCCGGCAGCCGCAAGCCAGCCTGGATGCTCAGCGTCGCTTCCTGGCTCAGGAATGCACCTACACCGATGGCAGCGCCAGCCGCCGCACCGCAGAATACTTCATCTCCTTATTGGAGAATAAGCATGCTCGCTAAAGCCGCCCAACGCCTGAAATCCGCCGGGCGAATATTACTGCACGGTGAACCCCCCCGCCTCACTCGCCGTGAAATCCCCGCGATCACTCCGGAAGAAGTCGCTGAGGCGAAAACATTCTTCCCTGCAGAGAAATTTTTCATTTATGGGCATGCTCGCTCAGGCACTACCCTGCTCACCCGGCTGGTGCGCCTCCATCCAGAAGTCCATTGTAATTACCAGGCTCACTTTTTTACCCGCGCCCCACTGCTCGAAGGGTTAGTCTCCGACCCCGAGGTAGGCAGCTGGCTGGGGCGTAACAGCAACCGTTGGAATCGCGGGCGCGATCTCTCACCGGTGGTGCTGCGCGCCGTCTCCGACTACATAATGGAGCGCGAAGCCCAGCGCCTGGGCAAACGGATCGTAGGCGATAAAAGCCCCAACAGTTTATTGGACGGCGAAGCAGTATACAAGCTGGTGAAGATTTATCCCGATGCCCGCCTGGTTTACATCGTCCGGGATGGGCGCGATGCCGCCATCTCCCACCGCTTCCAGGCCTTCATCGATACCCCACAGCGATTATACAGGGAAGATCTGGCTCTCCGCCAGGCGTTCAGTGAAAATCCCGAGCCTTTTCAAACCGGGCAGCGATCAATCTTTACCGAGAAAGCCCTGCACAACACGGCTGAAGGCTGGGTAAAAAATGTCATCGAGACCGATCAAGCCGGGCGAGAGCTCTTCGCTGAGCGCTATTTATCTCTCCGCTACGAGGACCTGCTGGCCTCGCCCTGGGAAGGGATGAGCAAGCTGTGGGCGTTTCTCGGTGCAGACATCAGCCTGCCCGACCTGCCTGAATTACTGGCAAATGAATTGAAAGAAAATCCGGATAAAGACTGGCAGCAGCAAAAATCAGCCGATATTGCCGGGTCATTGACCAAAGGCCAGCGCGGCACCTGGCGAGAATTATTTACTGCCCGCGACCGCCAGGTCTTCAAAGAGATCGCCGGCCAAACCCTGATCCAGTGGGGTTACGAAACAAACAACGAATGGTAAAGCCCGTACGATGCGGATCTTAATCGCCGGATTGGGCTCGATCGGGCGCCGGCACCTGCGCAATCTCCGTGCAGCCGGCGAGCAGGACATCCTGCTCTATCGCACCGGGCGCAGCACCCTGCCAGAGGCCGAACTGGAGGGTTTGCCGGTGTATTCGGATTTGAAAGCTGCCCT
>JAJZSS010000198.1 GCA_021849525.1 Chloroflexota bacterium | reverse complement strand
ATTCACGACCAGCTGGCTGCCGGTTTGGATGTCATCACCGATGGCGAGCAATCACGGCTCGATTTCAACCTCTCGTTCTATGGATATCTCAAAGGAATTGCGCCCGTCCCGCGGCCGCTGCGCAACTTTGGACCCCCGGCTCACGACCAGCGCGGCAAACATGATATTCTCGAGGCGCTGGCCGCCCCGAACGGCCTGGGTGCAGTCGAGGAATTTACCCGTTTGAGACGCCTGGCTCCACCCGGTCCTACCCTGAAGGCCAGTGTGCCCGGGCCTTACACGTTGAGCGGCCGGCTGAATCCAAATCAGCAGTACCCCGACCGCTATGCGATCACTGAAGCTTTGATCCGCATCGTCAGCACCGAGCTGGAAGCCCTGGTCAATGCCGGCTGCAGCGAGATCACCCTGGACGAGCCTTCGATGAGCTGCTGCGCCTACAAAGAGCATCCCAAACGCTTTGTCGAAATCTTTAACCGCACAGTAGCCCCGGTTGTGGGGAAATGCCGGCTGTCCACCCATCTGTGTTTTGGCAATTTCAAAGGCCGCGCCGTGGGGCCGCGCCAGTACGCCCCTATGTTCCCCGATTTCCTTGACATGAACGTGGATGAGATCCACCTGGAAATGGCCAGCCGTGAGTTCGCCGAGCTGGAGATGATCGCAGAAATTGCCCTGGTTAAAGATGTCGCGATTGGGATTGTGGATGTCAAGAGCTATTATATTGAGACGCCGGATGATATTGCCGGGCGGGTGCGGCGCTGCCTGCAGTACGCACCTCCCGAGCGCCTGGCTTTTGCCCCGGACTGCGGTTTGAGCCAGACTGCCCGCTGGGCGGCCAAACTCAAGCTTAGAAATATGGTCGCCGGGGTGCAGCTGGTGCGCGCTGAGCTGGGCCTGCTGTAATCATTGTTCGCTTACCGAGGGAAAACCAATGCTCAAACCCCTGCTCCAGGACGATGTTTTCTTAGAAGATGTTCACGCCGCTGACCCTGATAATCTCCACTTGTGGTGGCTGGGGCAAAGCGGCTTTCTGGTCAAATGGGGGAATTCCCACCTGCTGATCGATCCTTACATTTCCGATTCGCTGACTCAAAAGTACGCTAATACCGATAAACCCCATGTGCGCATGACGGAGCGCGTAATCGCGCCGGAGCGGCTCGATTTTATCGAGGTCGTTACCTCGTCTCACAACCATAGCGACCACCTCGATGGCGAGACATTAATCCCCTTGCTGGCAGTCAATCCTGGCCTGACAGTCATTATCCCGCGCGCCAACCTGGCCTTCGCCGCCGAGCGGCTGAGGGTGCCGGTCCAGCGCCTGACGCCGATCCGCGCCATGCAGGATCCAATCACGGTTGGTCCATTCAGGATTCAGGCAGTTCCCTCAGCCCACGAAACCCTCGAAACCGACGAGCATGGTGATCATAAATACCTGGGCTATGTGATCACAGTTGCGGGGAGGACAATCTACCACAGTGGGGATGCCTGCCCATACCCCGGACTGGTTGAGAGCCTGAAAAAATGGACGATCGACCTCGCCCTGCTGCCGATCAATGGGCGCGATCCCAAACGCGGGGTTGCCGGGAATTTCACTGCCGGAGAAGCCGTCGAGCTGGGTCATGCCATCCACGTCGGGCTGGTGATACCCTGCCATTATGCGATGTTCGAGTTTAACAGCGTTTCCCCAGACGAGTTCATTCGCCTGGCCCAAACCCGCCAGGTTCCCTACCAGGTCTTAGCGAATGGAGAGCGGGTATCCCTTCCGGAATAAAACAGCTGACCGTTCATTGTGAATAAATCCTGTGCTTCTCGTGCAGGAAAATGTTTAACAAGAACCTCCCCCACTCGAGATCGCTCTCAAACGGGGGAGGCTCGTCTATTGATCGGTGTCCAAAGGTGCGCTGTTAATCAAATGAGCCTTTTGGAATTTCCGATCTTGCGCTCTTAATCATTAAGGCAGATTACTGGGGCGCTCGGCCAGAATAACCGGCACTTCTACCGTCTCCCCATTCCGCAAAACAGAGAGGGTAACCTCCGTATCGGGCTGGTAAGTTTGAATGAGGCTCCGTAATTCATCCAGCGAAGACACCGGATTCCCATCCAGGGCAGTGATGATATCCCCGCCAATCATTACGGTCTGGCCACTCAGGGTTACTTCTTCGTCGCTGGCCTGCAGACCGGCTTCTTCTGCCGGGCTGCCGTTTTCCACCTGCAGAACCAGAACGCCTTGCTGGTCATCGCTTAAGTTCATCGCCTCAGCGATCTCTGGGGTCAGCTGTGCTCCCCAGATGCCTAGCCATGCGCTCCCCGATTCTGTAGCAGGCTCGCGTACTTCGGGAAGGGTCTCCACAACGCTCGGCACCGGGGTAGATGATGGACGGGCTTCCAGAGTAACGTCCAGGGTTGTTTCCTCAGCGTCTCGAAGCAATGATAATGTAACCGTCTGGCCAACTTCAGTCTGGTCGTTAAGATAGGCGATCAATTCATTCATCTTCTTGATTGGTTGACCATTGATCCCAGTGATCACATCACCGCCAACCGGGACGTCCAGCCCATCGACTGTCGCCATATCGGCGCTGGCGCGGATGCCAGCTTTAGCTGCCGGTCCATCTTCGGTGGCAGTCACTACCAGAACGCCGCGCTGTCCATCTGACAAATCCATTGCTGCTACCATTTCCGAACTCAGATCCGTGCCGCTGATCCCCAGGTATGGGTGTTCATAGCTGCCGGTATCGATCAGGTCGGGCACAACTTTGCTGACGATATTCGATGGAATCACAAAGCCGATCCCAGCATTGGCATTCGATGATGACTCGATCGCCGCGGTAACACCAACGACCTGCCCATTTTCGTCAACAAGCACACCACCCGAGTTGCCCGGGTTAATGGGTGCATCGGTCTGGATGACATTGGGGATTGAGTAAACCGGACCAAAGGTATTGCCATCACTCGCCGGTAAAGAACGCCCTAAAGCACTGATGATGCCCAGAGTCATCGTCCCATCCAGACCATAGGGATTACCAATCGCAATTGCCAGCCCGCCTACTTTTACCTGGCTGGAATCGGCCACCTGGACAGGGCGGAGCAGGTCGCCGGCATTTTCTACCTTAAGCACAGCCAGGTCACTGTACGAGTCGGCACCCACCAGCGTGGCGGGCAGGGTCGTACCGTCCGAGAAGGTAACCTCAATCTGGTCCGCGCCTGCGACGACATGGTTGTTGGTCACAATATGACCCTCGGTGTCCCACACGAAACCCGAACCAAGCCCCTGGCTGTACTCGGGGACATCCGGAAAGTTACCCTCGGGCGTATCAAAACCAAATGGGAACTGCCCGGAATCCAAATCGGCCGCACCCTGCCGATCGACGACCTGAATGTTGACTACAGAAGGATTTACCTGGGTGTAGACATTCTCGAGGGCGCCTTCGTAGGCTGCCAGTAAGCCGCTGGTATCGCCAACCTGAGATTGAATGGCGGGAGCAACAGTCGCCTGCGCATTCGCCTCGGCGCCAGGATTGTTGGCTGTCGCTTGCGAAGCTGGAATTGCATTGCATGCAGAAAGCAGCAATGTTGCCAGAACAAATAGACTTGTAATTGTAAGAGTATGTTTTTTCATGTGTGTAAGTCTCCTGATTAATAAGGGGTCTGATGAATACCTTATGCAGGCTATAGCATACTCGGACGCCTGTCAGGCGTCTTTATGTTCAGTTATCAGCAACCTTATGGGAACTTTAAATGGGCAGCCAGAGGGTAAAACTACTCCCCTGGCCGGGTGTGCTTTCTAAAGTAATCGTTCCGCTGTGCGCTTCCGCCAGGTCGCGTGTAATGCTCAAGCCCAGGCCCATGCCTTGTTTGATGCGCCGGCCATACCCGCCGCGATAAAAAGGTGTAAAGATCAATTCTTGTTCTTCGAGTGGGATGCCCGGTCCGGTATCGGATACGCGGATCCAGGCGCGACCATTTTCTTCCCCGGCAGAGATTGAGACGGCATGCCCGGGCGGTGTGTACTTGATGGCATTCTCGACCAGGTTGCCTACCATCTGGGCCAGGCGCAGCGGGTCTGCCTGTATCGTGGGCAGCTCGGCTGGAATGTCCTCCTGCCAGAGCAGGCGTTTCTCGTTCGCAGCGACCCGCCAGTGACCCAGGATGCGCGGCAGCCAATCGACCAGAGGTAAGCTTTCCCGCTGGAGCTCCAGAGTGCCCAGGTTCTGGTCATGGAGATGTGCCAGGTCTTCAACGACATGCTGCAAACGGACCGTTTCTTCTTCCATGCCAACGGTCAGATCGTGCAGGAGCTGGGGATCCTGGGCTGCACCTTTGGAAAGGGCGTGGATGGCAGAACGCAGCGCTCCCAGCGGCCGGCCCAGCTCGTGGACCAGATTTGCCAGCAGCTGGCCGCGAGCCTGCTCCAGGCTGTGCAGGCGCGCCACCAGGTGATTGACCGCCTGGGCCTGGTCACGCAGCTCGATGGGACCTCGCTGCGGCAAGGGTTCTTGCCGCGTTCCGGAAGCAACGTCGTAGATCGCTTTCGTCACTTTTTGCACCGGCCGGCTGATACTGACCGCCAGGGTTAAACCGATCCCGGCGCCTAAGAGCAGCCCACCCGCCAGCAGGCCGGCAACCAGCATCCGCGTTTGCCAGAAGGCTTCGTACACCGAATCGATGTGATAGGTCACACGCACAATTCCCAGGATCGGACCATCCGATTGGGCTACCGGAGAGAGCACATCCAGAACAATATCGTCCAGCCGCAGTCCTGAATAATTCGTGAGCACCACTTCATTGCCTTTACGTGCCAGGTCAAGTCCATTGAGGTTCAGGATAAATCCCAGGTATTCACGATCTGCTACATCGGTGGAATAGAGCAGCCCGCCGGAGGGCGTGAGGAACATCACCCGCAGTGCCGGGTCTAACTGGGTCCGTGAGAGCAT
>JAJZSS010000197.1 GCA_021849525.1 Chloroflexota bacterium | reverse complement strand
ATCTTTCAAATCCGCGACCTAGATAATACTGCCTTGTTCCAATTGCTGAAATAACAGCCAGGCGTCGATAGCCACGCTCCCTGGCCAAGGTACTTGCCCACTCCAGCAGCTCGGTCCCCAGGCCGCTGTGTTGGGCGACTCCATCGGCTTCGCTGCCAACCGGCAGTGATTGCCCATATACGTGCACTTCGCGGATAATCGCCGCGCAATCCAGATCCACCAGGCCGGTCTGTGCAGCTTCCGGATCCGGCAAAGATAATCTGAGAAAGCCAGCCAAATGATCATCCGGTGTGTTGTATCCCAGAAAGTGTTCTTCTGTTCCACCGGTCGAGTAAACAAGATCCTCTGGGACAAGCGAACCAGTCTGGATATGCTGCCCCCGCACCTCTCGACAGCGGATACACTGGCAGGTTGTACCTCGCTCGGCCAGCTTTTGATGAACATCCTGGCGCAAACTGGTCCGCTTATTGCCTTCGACAACATTTGTGGATGGAATATCTCGAATGATCCGGTTGACGCGACAATAGCGAGGGATACCTGGTTTTATATCCGCTATCAGGTCGACCAGCTCTTCAGTCGAATATGGCTGATATTCTCCACGCAACCAGTAAGCATATAAATCTGAATTGGCCAACAATTGATTGGGGTAGATTTTGATCTCATCCGGGCAGAGACCTTCCCAAAGGCGAGTAAAATCCTGCCGGTCTGAACTGGGCGTGGCGCCCATTAAATTGGGCATCCAGTGCAATACCAGCTTAAATCCTGCGGCGCGCAGTAAAGCAACCGCCTTGTAAGTCTGAGCGACAGTATGCCCACGCTGGTTCAAATCAAGAATGTGATCATTCAGACTTTGTACGCCAAGCTGCACCTTGGTTACCCCCAGATAGCGCAGCCAGGCCAGCTCTTTTTTATCAATATGATCCGGACGCGTCTCGATCACCAGGCCGACATTGCGATGGATGGCAGTCTCGTTGTATGCCTGGGCTTCCACCAGGGAGGCGGTTTCAATCCCATTCATGGCGTCAAAACAGCGCTGGATAAACCATTCCTGGTAATCTCGCCGGTATGCACTCCAGGTGCCCCCCAGGATCAGCAGCTCCACTTTATTGGTGGGATGGCCTACCGCATGCAATGCTTCCAGACGGGAAGCCACCTGGGCGTAAGGGTCAAACTCATGCTGTAAAGCCCGCCGCGCACCGGGTTCATCGGGCAGGTAGCTTTTTGGTAAGCGCACGTCCGTGGGACAGAAAATACATTTCCCTGGACAGGGGTACGGCTTGGTCAGCACGGTTACGGTAGTCACACCTGATAATGTCCGCACTGGCTTCATCCGGATGCGTTCGAGCAGGCTAGGATCAGGCTCGAGGGCGCCGTCTTCAACGAGCTGGTGATATACAGCGACCAGCATATGCTTGCCCAGGTAGCCGCCATCTGACAACGGAAAACGCCGCAGTGCCGTGGTAACGTCTTTTCCGGAGCGGACCAATTCTAACGCTTTATGTGCAAGCTCAAGCTTCTCGGGTGAAAATTCCCTGGCTGCCTGCCAATCCAGATCAGTTTTCGGACTCAATGAATACCTTGCACTTTCTTACACCAATTCTCAACTACTACCTTCATTTATAATACCATCATGAAACAAGAAGTATCCCAGCGCCTTCTCTGGCTGAATGATCAATTTTACCAGACCTTTGCTATCCAATTTTCAGCCACCCGCCAGCGACTCCAACCGGGTGTACGCAGAATGATCGAAACTTTTCCTGATCCAGCCCGCATTCTGGATATTGGGTGTGGAAATGGCGAGCTGGCCCGGCAATTAACTGCGCGCGGACAGCGAGGCGAGTATGTTGGGCTGGATAACAGCCCTGGCTTATTAGAGATTGCCCGGCGCACCCCATCTCCTGGTCCTGGCACACACCTAGAAACCGTTTTCGACCAGGCCGATTTATCAAAACCTGATTGGGATAAGATGCTTGGGGATAAGACCTTTGATGTCATCTGCGCTTTTGCAGTTCTTCATCATATTCCGGGAGAAACCTTGCGTGAAGCGATTATTTCAAAACTTACTGCCAGGCTGGCAGGTGGTGGTGTGTTCATCCATTCGGAATGGCAGTTCTTGAACAGCCAGCGGCTGCGCGAGCGCATCCAGCCCTGGGAAACAATCAATTTGCTGGATACCCAGGTGGACCCAGGAGATTACTTGTTGGATTGGCGAGGCGGTGGGAGCGGTCTGCGTTACGTGCACCAGTTTTCAAGCTCAGAACTAAGTCGATTGGCCGAAAATGCTGGATTATGTATTCAAAGCGAATTCAAATCCGATGGGGAAAACGGACAGCTGGGCCTGTATCAGGTATGGAAACGCGACACTGGATTACAGGATTGCTCTGTCTAATCCTTGCCAGAGTAGTATAATAAAATTGCATTTTGTAAGGCAGGTTATTTCATACCAGGTCAGATCATTAAACCTCGATGCGTATATTAATTATCTCGGATATCCATGCAAACCTCACTGCTTTGAATACAGTCCTCGAAGCGGCAGATAATTTTGATGCGACCTGGTGCCTGGGTGATTTGATCGGGTATGGTCCGGACCCAAACGAGTGTATCGAAAGAATTCGCAGCTTGCCTGGGTTGACATGTATCATGGGGAACCACGATGCAGCGACTCTAAACCACATTGACACAACGAATTTTAATCCCGAAGCCAGAGCTGCAATCCTGTGGACCCAAAACCAATTAACAGAGTCGAACGCTCAGTTTTTAAGTAGCCTCCCCGAAAAAATAGAGATCAACGAGGTAACTCTGGCACACGGCAGCCCACGCCACCCGGTATGGGAGTATTTACTCGACAACCGCACAGCCAGTCATAACTTTGATTATTTCAACACAGATTACTGCCTGGTAGGACACACACACCTTCCGGTGTTATATACCCTTGCCGACGGAAATTTTCCAGCTCGGCTGACGATCCCAGAAGCTAATACTGATCTCACTCTTAAACCCCGCGCGATTATCAATCCCGGGTCGGTTGGACAGCCGCGAGACCGAGATCCGCGCGCCGCATATGCGATCTTTGATACCGACCAGGCTGTATGGGAATACCGGCGGGTTGCGTATGATGTCAATGATGTGCAAAAACGTATGCTGGCAGCAGGACTACCGGAAAGGCATATCGCCCGCCTGTCGGCCGGTTGGTAAGAAGTCGGTCCACCTCCGTTTACGATAATATCCAACTCTCCGCCGGAACAAATGCCAGCCGGGATTCGTCTGTGAAGCAAACCATCTCAGGCGATTATCAGGAGGATAATTATGAATCCATTTTTCTTTCACACATCAGGTAAACACCACTCATCTCATCACATCACACCAGCCGTAATCAGTGCAATATTATTATTTTCATTTATTTTAAGCGCCTGCGCTTCTGCATCGCCGAACAAAGAAATGCTGACAGCAGAAATGCCCGCAGCAGCCCCGATGGAAGCATTTGACGAAGGCGCTCGGGGGCTGGCCGACTATAACACGAACTCCCAATCCACCGGACAATCAGCCGAGCGGATCGTGATTAAAAATGCAAACCTCAGCATCGTGGTCGATGATCCTTCCATTTCGTTGGACAAAATTAGCGCCATGGCGGATGAAATGGGCGGATACGTGGTCAACGCAAATTTATATACCAGCCAGACTGAAAGCGGCCAGGAAGTACCGCGTGGGACAATCACGATCCGAGTTCCAGCCGAACGGCTCAACGAAGCCCTCGAGCGCATCCAGGCTGAAAGTAATCGCGAGCCGCTTAACAAAACCATCGACAGCCAGGATGTCACCCGCGATTACACCGATTTGCAGTCTCGCCTGAAAAATCTAGAAAGCGCCGAAGCGCAGCTTACTGAAATTATGGGCAGTGCAACGAAAACGGAAGATGTGCTTTCAGTTTACAACCGGCTGGTAGAAGTTCGCGGCGAGATTGAAGTCATTAAGGGACAGATCCAGTATTACGAACAGTCCGCGGCACTTTCTGCGATCAGCGTGGATTTACTCGCCAATGCAGCCGTCCAGCCACTCACCGTCGGTGGATGGCAGCCCGTTGGGGTTGCCAAGGATGCCGTCCAGGGATTGATTGATGTTGGGAAATTCTTAGCCAATACAGCGATCTGGATTGTCATTCTGGTTATACCTGTGCTCGCTGTTTTATATGTAGTCTTCTTCCTGCCCACACGATACATCTGGCGCAAAATCCGCAAACCCAGGATAGGGAAAATCTCCCCGGGCGCAGCAGATTCGAACCCTCCTGCTGCAGCCTGACCTTATCTGTAATTCACAAAAAAGAACCGGCGAAAAACCGGTTCTTTTTATTGGGGAGCAAGGCGATCCTGGCGGGGAGTTTCTTGCACCAATCGGATATGGAGCGGCATGCCAGGAAATGCAAGGATATCGGGCAGATCGTGACCGCTAACTGAAGAGACTGAAGTAGATTGAGCGCTGACCAAAATTGACGAAAGATAGACATGATTGACCAGTTGACCGGGATCCCATATTTGCGCAGTGACGGCCATGTTGCCCAGGACTTGCCAGGATTTCAGAAATTTCTCCACTGGATACCGCTTCGCCTGACCGGAAAAGGCATCTATCGCTTCTACTTTTTTCTGGTTGTAACCCGTAATAATCATCGTATGTTCAAAGTTCGCGAACTGGACATTTTCTCCATCCTGCGCTTTATACAGGGTTGGTTTCCCGGGCCACATTTCACCGATGACCCACACAATCACCGGTCTCCCCGCCGCGATCTCATTTTGAAGATCGGGCCAGGAGAATCCCGAGTGGGCTTGGGCGAACAACCCATAGTCATTCAATAGTTTAGCGATTGGGGACGCGTGGACTCCATATGAATAAGGTGGCAAATAACCCCACACGCCATTTGGATCGCCCACGAATCCAACCTGAGGATTATCCGAG
>JAJZSS010000196.1 GCA_021849525.1 Chloroflexota bacterium | reverse complement strand
AGGCGAATGAGTTTGGGCAGGTTGGCGTCGGCGCTGATGATGTAGGCGCGCCAGTTGGAAAATTTCTGCTTCAGCACGTCGCCCAGTTTCGGATACAGCGCGGCGATTCCGTAACGGCACGCTCAACGCCCTGCGCCTGGGGAGTATTTTACACGATATCGGTAAGATCTATATCCGGGAGAGTATTCTGCGCAAGCCGGGTCCTTTGAATGACGAGGAATGGGCTGAGATGCGCCAGCATCCGGTGGTTGGGGCTGACCTGATCCGCAATATTCCCTTCCTTGCCCCAGCGATTCCAATCATTCGCCATCACCATGAACGCTGGGACGGAAGCGGCTACCCGGATGGCTTGCTTGGAGAGGAGATTCCTTTCCTGGCCCGGGTGGTTGCCATCGCTGACTCCCTGGATGCCATGTTGATCGCCCGGGTTTACTCCCGTCCCTTCAGCCCCGAGGAAGCCAGGGCTGAGATTAATCGCTTGAGTGGTATTTATTATGACCCGCTCATTGTCCAGGCTTTCGAGCTCAGCTGGTCGGAAATTTACCAGTGTATGAATACCAGTTTTAGTGCCAGGATGGTATCTGAGATTCACTTCACCCTGGAATAATTACGAACTCCAGGCAGTTGCCTCATCCAGAACTCGCTTTTCTTCAGAATTCAAACGTAATCCAATCGCACCCAGATTATCCCGGGTCTGTTCCAGGCTGCGCGGACCGATAATCGGGCTGGTGATCACAGGATCAGACAGCTGCCAGGCAAGGGCAATCTGCGAGATGCTGTATCCGCCTTTTTCCCGACCTAAATTCTCCATTGTATCCAGCAATGAAAAATTCTCCGGGCGGGCGTAATGCGCCGCCCCGCGGGCACGAACTGAATCGACCTTTTCCCCCTGGCGGTATTTTCCGGTCAGGAAGCCGCCCGCTAATGGGCTGTACGGGATCACGCCCAGGTGATAAGTCCGGCACACATCAGCCAGCTCGCGTTCAAATTCGGCACGATTCAACAGGTGATAGTGGGGCTGCAAAGATACAAAGCTTGCCAGACCATCCCGCTGTGACGCCCACAAGGCCTGCATCAGGCGCCAGGCCGGGAAATTCGAGGCTCCGATATACCGGACCTTCCCCTGGCGAACCAGGTCGTCGAAGGCGCGCAGGGTCTCTTCGATGGGTGGGTGTTCTTCGTAAGCATGCGCCTGGTAAAGATCGATATAATCGGTCCCCAATCGGCGCAGGGAATCCTCGACAGCTTGCATGATGTGAACACGGGATAACCCTCCCTCGTTGGGTCCATCCCCCATTTTGCCGCGCACTTTAGTGGCAATCACCAGCTTATGACGGGGGATCTGGCTTTGTTTCATCCAGCGCCCGATAATTTCTTCAGCAACGCCGCCAGGATTCCCCTCTACCCAGCGTGAATAAACATCTGCGGTATCGATAAAATTTAGCCCGGCTTCATAAGCCTGGCTGAGGATCTGGTGGGAAGTGGGTTCATCTGCACTCCAGCCAAACTGCATGGTTCCCAGACAGAGCTCGGAGACCTGAAGACCACTGCTGCCTAAATAACGGTATTCCATAGAGTACCTCCCTGCATCATCAACCTTTTTTAGCCGGTTCGCCTGTTGGATACTAAGGCCTGGTGGAAAAAAACTTATTGATTCTGGCTATCCCGTGATTGCACGGTAGATCAACAGCAGGCCAAACCCTGCCAGAATAATAATCCCCAGGATCATCAAACCGCGCACCAGTTTCGGTGCTTTCTGCCGGGTAAAATGCAGCGCCATGACCAGCACCAACATCGAGCCGACAAAAAAACCATAAAATGCGGCCGCAAAACCCACCGCATGCCCGATTGAATTATTCCAGGCGTTGATCACAATGGGACCGTTGACGGTCGTCCAATAGGCGTAGGCTCCCGGGCTGAGGAAGTTGATCAGCACAGCCTGGCGCAGGGTTAATCCAGGCTTTGCCTCCAGCAGCTGTTCCTCCTGCCGAGTTCGCCAGCTCAGCCATAATTTCCAGGCCGTGTACAGCACGAAAATACCGCCTCCCAGGCCAACCAGGCGCAGGGCCAGCGGATGGAGCTGTTTGAGCAGCAGCAGGATCACCGGTACCAGGATCAGATCACTGAGCAAAGGCGCAAAGGCCACCGGCGCTCCCCGCTTCCAGCCACCGGATAACGTTTGGGTGATCAGATAAGCCAGCAGGGGGCCAGGTGTGGCTGCTGCAGCGATGCCCAGCATCGCACCCTGTGCGATCAAGGAAAGCAGGTTGTTATCCATCGAGACAGGCTTTTATCCCACGTTCTCAGGAATTCCAGCGGCTGCCATTTTAATTTGGGCATCCCGTTGTTTAAGATTTGCACGCCAGTCTCGGCTGCGGTACCACAGCCAGAGTGTTTGGGCCAGCATGCTGGCATCCATCGCCAGCACACCGATATACAGCCCGGCAGTCTGGTTCCAGGCTGCGCCGGCAGCGAGTAACAAGGCACTGACCAGCAAATAAATCACCACGGATTCTGTGATACCCCGAGTTTGCTTGGAGTGCAGGATCGTTCCCTGGAAATAGCTCTGGGAGACGGTCAGGGCTGGCAAGGGAATAGCCAACCACAGGGCCAGGCGCGCCATTTCAGCCAGGGGAGCATTGAGAGCCGAGATTCTTTGCAGCCAGAAATTGGCGAGCGGGGTAGCTGCCAGGAGGAGCAGGCTCAAGCTGGTTAAAAGGCTCAGCCACACGGCAAATTTCCGCAGGCTGTAGTAAGAGCCATTTTCATCCAGCAATGCAACCATGACCTCATTAAAGGCGACACCCAGGCTGCGAAAAATGAATACCAACCCCATCACAACTGGCCAGGCTGCCAGAGAATCGATTGCCAGGTTCATCCGGCTGATGGCCGCGGAGGTGATTGGATTAACAATCAATGTGATCAGGGAGGTCAAAACCAGTGGAATATAGAATGCGTAGAATATTTTCCAGGTCAATTCCGTAGGTACAGGCGGCGCGCTGCGCAGTTCGTTATTCAGGATCGGGCGGGTAACCCGTCCAATATACAGGGACTCGCTGGTAACTGCAACCGCGACGGCAGCTGAACCGGCGATGATGCCGGGAGAAATCTTCAGGATATATCCGATCCCCAGCACCAGAACCAGGCTGCCCAGCCGCACCAGGGTGCCTCTTCCCACCACTCCGGAATGGTTGAAGCGGATCAGCACACCCTGGTGAAAGCGCCGGTAGGCAATCGCCCACGTCCAGGGCAGCATTATCTGGAATCCAATCCGGCCTGGCTCAACGATCTCTGTTGGCACGCCCAGGATGCCGCTGACCAGCAGATCATACAGTGGCGTAAACGCTACCAGAATGTGGAGACCGGTCAGGGCTGCCCCGGCAATCATCATAAATCTGTAAATCTTCTGAAACGACGCCCAGTCCTTACTTAAAGCGGTTGAGGCAGCCAGGAGCATAATGATGGGGGATTCAATGATCAACGAAAGGGGATTAACGATCCCTCCCCAGGCAGCCAGGTTGATTTCTGGGAATGCGAGGCGGGCGACGACTGCGCTCAGGATAGGTCCTTCGAGGCCCATCAAAATCCAGCTGGCAGCCAGGGGCCACCAGGTATGTACGATGTTTCGTGTAGATAGCAATGTATGAATCCTGGGAGTCATGACTTAGATAATTGTTTAACTAAGGAGTTATTTTAGCCTAAATTACCTTTCACTGATAGGGCACAGATTTATTCAGCATTAACTTGACTCGCACCAGCAAAAATGTTATCCTTTAGCTACCAAACGTTTGGTAGGGAGGGTGTATGACTCGCCAGGCTATCCTGAACGCTGCTGCCCAGGTTTTCTCTCAAAAAGGCTTCCATGCTGCTTCGATGCAGGATATTGCTGAGGCGGTGAATTTACAAAAAGGCAGCCTCTACCATCATGTCTCCAGCAAACAGGAAATTCTGGCTCTACTCCTCGATCAGGCCCTGGACTTGTTGATCGAGCACATGGAAACGGTCATTGCCCAACCCCTGCCTGCCGACGCCAAGCTTCGCCTGGCAACTGCTGAATATCTCACAACGATCTTAGAACACAAAGAGCTGGCAGGCGTACTGCTGCTCGAACATCGCAGTCTCGATCCAGACCTGGCGGCTAATCATAAGTTTGGTCGCGACCGGTTTGAAGGTTTATGGCGCGATCTGGTCCGTCAGGGTATGAAAGAAAGCGTTTTTACCTACTCCGATCCAACGATGGCTGTGCTGGCGATCATGGGATCGCTGAACTGGGCAATCACCTGGTACCGTCCGGACGGGACGCTCACCCCTGCTCAGATTGCAGACCAGTTTGCGGAATTGATCTTATCCGGCTTACGCACCCGCCCCGAGATGCCCACTCGTTCAGGCTTGATCTAATATGGCTCAGACGCTTGAATCAATCCCTGTACCTGATTCCTCTCCGATTCGGGCTTTTGCTACCCGCGCCGGGGTACGCATTTTCCAGCTGCCGTTGGAATTATTTCCTGGATTCTGGGGATACGCTTACCTGGTTCTGGTTGATCAGCCAGGCGTAACACCCCTGCGGGTATTGATCGATTCAGGCAGTGGGTTGGATAGCTCCAACGAGAGCCTGGAATTGAGCTTGCAAGCGGTGAGTTTGGCCACAGGCATACCCCTTTCCCTGTCTGATCTCACCCATGTCCTCATCACGCACGGACATATCGATCATTTTGGAGGTTTAAGCTATATCCGCCCGCGTACCCAGGCGAAGATCGGCGTCCACGAGCTGGATTGGCGCATCCTGGCGAATTACGAAGAACGTATCGTCGTTGCTGCCCGCCGCCTGGAAGTATTCCTGATCGAAGCTGGCGTTCCCTCAGAGCGCCGGGAAGCCATGCTGCAGCTGTATCAGATCACCAAAGCCGTTTACCGCTCCGTGCCGGCTGATTTCACCTTCGAAGCTTGTGGGATGCAGGTCGGGCCCTTCCATCTGCTCCATGTTCCGGGGCACTGTGCCGGGCAGGTGGTC
>JAJZSS010000195.1 GCA_021849525.1 Chloroflexota bacterium | reverse complement strand
CCAACCAGGACCCACGGCAACGCCTGCGCCAACCGCGACCCCACAGGCCACGCCAACCGCCTTGCCCAACCAGGCTAACCTGACGGGGATCATTCACGAATATCAGAAGTGGAACAACTGCGGCCCAGCAAACCTGGCGATGGCGCTGAGCTTCTGGGATTGGCCCGGCACCCAGGCGGATACGGCGGCAGTGCTCAAACCCAACCCGCGGGATAAAAACGTGATGCCCTATGAGATGGAATCGTTCGTCGAGGAGCATACCGGGCTGCAGGCGGTGGTGCGCATGGCTGGCGACCTGGAGCTGCTCAAGGCTTTGATCAGCGCCGGCTTTCCGGTAATCGTGGAGAAAGGCTTCGAGGGGGCGAATTTTGATGGCTGGATGGGGCATTACGAGGTGGTCAGCGGGTATGATGATGCCAAAGAACGCTTCACAGTCCAGGATTCGTACATCATGGCGAACCTACCGGTGCCGTATGCGGAGATGGAAGCTGCCTGGCGAGCGTTCAATTATATCTATATCGTGGTGTACCCGGCTGAGCGCGAAGGCGAGGTCCAGGCGATCCTGGGCGCGCAATGGGACGAGATAGCGAATTATCAATATGCTGCAGAGCGCGCTTCGACTGAGATCTTTAATTCTACCGGGCGGGACCTGTATTTTGCCTGGTTCAACCGGGGAACCAGCCTGATGTATTTGCAGGATTATGGCGGGGCGGCGGCAGCCTTCGACGAAGCCTTTAAGCTCTATCCGCAGATCCCGGAGAAAACCCGCCCCTGGCGAATGACGTGGTACCAGACCGGGCCGTATTTCGCCTATTACTTTGTCCAGCGCTATTATGATGTGATCAGCCTGGCGACCACCACGATCGATACTGCCACCGAGCCGTCGATCGAAGAGAGTTTCTACTGGCGGGCGCGGGCGTTTTATGCGCTCTATGAGCTGGAGGGGAAGCCGGAATACCTGGCGCATGCCGAGGAAGATCTGCGTGCCAGCCTGGAATGGCATCCCAATTTTGGGCCGACATTGGGACAGATGCAAGTCCTGGGAATGGTGCCTTAGATTATGCCAACCATCTTACATTTTGCCGATGCACATATCGATATGGCGAACTATGGCCGCCATGATCCCCAGAGCGGGCTGCCGCTGCGGGTGCTGGATTTCCTGAAATCGCTGGACGCGATTGTCGATACGGCGATTGCGGAGCGGGTGGACCTGGTGTTGTTTGCCGGGGACGCCTACAAGGACCGCAACCCGGCTCCTACCTACCAGCGCGAATGGGGCAAGCGGATCATGCGCCTGTCGCGGGCGGGCATTCCGACCCTGCTGCTGGTCGGCAACCATGATCTTTCACCGGCCATGGGACGCGCCCACGCCCTTGACCCATTTACGACGCTGGAAGTTCCCCATGTGCATGTGATCGACCGCCCATCTTTTCTGGGGCCGGAACAGCTCGACGGACTGGGTTTGCAGGTGCTGGCGCTGCCCTGGATTGGGCGCTCGGGGCTGATGGCGAACCTGAATCTGGCGGCGGGGCAGTCCGGGCAAGTCAATGATCTGATCCAGGGGCGGCTGGGCGAGTTGATCCAGAGCTGGCTGGAAGAAGCTGATCCCGGCTTGCCGGTCGTATTGGCCGCCCATGCCACGGTGCAGGGTGCGCAGTATGGCGGGGAGAGGATGGTGATGCTGGGGTCGGACCTGGCTCTGGCGCCTGCCCTGGTGCGCAATCCCCGGCTGGACTATGTGGCATTGGGGCATATCCATAAAGCGCAAAACTTGAATCCAGATGCGCACCCTCCGGTGATCTATCCCGGGTCGATCGAGCGGGTAGACTTCGGGGAGGTCGCCGATGAAAAATTTTTTGTCCTGGCGCAGGTCGAGCGGGGTAAGACCACGGTTGAATGGCGAAAATTGAGCGGCGTGCGGCCTTTTATCGATATTAAGCATCTAATTAAGGATGCAAATCAGGTAATGGAACAGACACTGGCAGTCTTTCCATCAACGTCCAGGCTGGAGGGCGCGATTTTCCGGCTGGTGATCGAGTACCCACGCGAGCTGGAACCGCTGATCGATGAAAGTGCGCTGCGCCAGGCAGCAGAAAATGCATTCGAGTTCCACCTGGTTAAACGCCCCCAGAGCGAGACGCGGGTGCGCCTGCCTGAAGGGCATGGGTTGAGCGAGCTGAATCCTGTGGAGCTATTGGACCGGTATTGGGCTGCCAGCCATGTGGACTCAGAAGAACAGGCTGCACTGCGCAAGCTGGCGGAAGATGTAATCAGCAGCGCCGGGCAGGGCGTCCTGTTGAATTAGGACTGGTTTATACCGATTTGAAGTCAGCACGGGGTATAATGGACTTATGAGCTTGAAAATCGAACTCGAAAATGCATTAAAGGACGCCATGCGCGCCCAGGATGATCTGCGCAAGCGCACCCTGCGCATGGCGCTGGCATCCATTCACCTGACGGAGATCGAAACCAAACAGGACATGGATGATCCTGCCGTGATGGCGGCCTTACAAAAAGAGATTAAAACGCGCCAGGAATCGGTTGAAGAGGCGAAGAAAGCCAACCGGCCCGAAATGGCAGCAGCCACGCAGGCAGAAATCGAAGTGCTGCAGACCTTTCTCCCGCAGCCGTTCAGCCCGGCAGAGCTGGATGAACTGGTGCGTACGGCAATTGCCGAAGTGGGGGCTACATCGGCGCGCGAAATAGGACAGGTGATGAAAATATTAATGCCGCGCCTGCAAGGGCGGGCATCGGGGAGTGAGGCCAACCAGGTCCTGCGCCGGCTGTTGGGGTAAGAGGATGAACGCTTTAGCGGTCGAACAAAACAAGCAGCCGCGGATTTTTTATTTCCTGCTGCTGGTGATCGGCACCCTGCTGCTGGTGGCGGCGATGATTCTTCCATCCCTGGAACGGCTGTCATCGCCATCCTTGCAGGCAGGTCAGGTCGCGCCACAGGATTACCTGGCGGTGGAAAGCACCAGCTACACCAGCCAGGTGCAGACGGAGCAGAAACAAGAGGCTGCCCGGCGGGCAGTGGCGCCAGTGTATACGCGCCCAGACCCCAGCATTGCTCGCCGCCAGCTTGAAAAGATCTCCGCCAACCTGGCGTTTATTTCCAGTGTGCGCGCCGACACCTATGGGACTATGGAACAAAAACTGTCCGACCTGTCGGCGCTCGAGGATATCCATCTCGATCAGGAGATGGCAACGCGCATCCTGTCGTTAAGCGAGGCGCGCTGGGGAGCGGTCCAACAGGAAACCATCGCGGTGCTCGAACAGTTGATGCGCAATGTCATCCGTCCGGACCGCCTGGAAGATTCGCGCAGCAGCGCCCTTTCCCTGGTGAGCCTTTCTTTTCCAGAAAACCAGGCTGAGATTGTGGCAGAGCTGGCTTCAGCTTTTGTCACGGCGAACAGTTTTTACAGCGAAGAGCTGACCAATGCGGCGCGCGATGCGGCTGCTGCAGCCATCGAACCGGTTAACCGCACCATTATTGCTGGTGAGCGGATTGTACAACGCGGACAGGTGTTAAATTCCGCCGATCTGGAAGCTTTGCAGGTGTTGGGATTTCTGCAGCCGCAACGCCAATGGCAGGAAATGGTCAGCGCCGCGACCCTGGCTTTGCTGTCGGCAGCATTCTTTACTTTCTTTTTCCGCCGCCAACATCCGCTGGCAGCCAATCCGCGCGCCCTCGAGCTCATCGCGGGACTTTTCCTGGCATTTCTGTTCGCCGGGCGGATGTCCTTGCCGGGACATATTGTTATTCCGTATGCATTCCCCCTGGCGACGTACGGCCTGCTGGTGGCGATCCTGTTCGGTTTCAAGATCTCGGTCATCACGTCTTTGCCGCTGGCGATCCTGACCGTATTCGGGATGTCCAACGATATGGAGCTGATGGCTTACTATATCCTTGGCACCCTGTTTGGCATTCTGGCAATCGGTGCCGCTCGCCGGCTGACAGCATTTTTCTCGGCTGGGGCGGCAATCGCCCTGACCGGTGTGCTGGTCGTCCTGGCTTACCGGTTACCGGTTCCTTCCACGGATTGGGCTGGACTGTTGACCTTATCAGGAGCAGCGCTATTCAACGGCCTGGCATCCGCCAGCCTGACCCTGGTCCTTCAATTTTTCCTGGCTCAATTCCTTGGGCTGACCACACCCATGCAGCTCACCGAGCTAACCCGCCCAGATCACCCGCTTTTACAGACCATCATGCGCGAGGCGCCGGGAACTTACCAGCACAGCCTGCAGGTGGCGAACCTGGCCGAACAGGCCGCCGAGCGAATTGGAGCTGACCCCCTGCTGACCCGAGTAGGGGCTTTGTATCACGATGCAGGCAAGACCCACGCTGCGATGTATTTCATCGAGAACCAGCTACCCGGATTCGCCAACCCCCACGAAAGCCTGGATCCGCAGAGCAGCTCGGCAATTATCATCCGGCATGTCACGGATGGGGTTGAATTACTGCGCCGCTACCACCTGCCGAAGCGCCTGTGGGATTTCGTGCTCGAACACCACGGGACGACGATCACAAACTACCAGTATGTCCGGGCGGTAGAAGCAGCCGGCGGGGATGAGGGCAAATTGAACCGGGATGATTACCGCTATCCCGGGCCGCGCCCACAATCGCGCGAAACCGCCATCCTGATGCTGGCTGATACCTGCGAAGCTGCCGTGCGCGCCGAGCGCCCCGCAGACGAGGAAGCTTTGCAGCGGATTATTCGGGGGACGGTTGAAAACCGGATGGCTAATGGCCAGCTCGATGATACAACTTTGAGCCTGCGCGATTTAGCTGCCATCATCGATTCCTTCCAGACAACCTTACGCGGGATCTACCACCCGCGAGTGATCTATCCGAAGCTCGAAAATATCAAACCAGCGCAGCTTCCGGCTGCTGCGGATGTCCCGACTCTGACTCGCGGGCAGGTCGAAGAGCGGGCGCTGGCAGCGACAGAAGCAGCGCCGAACCCATCCTTAAAGTGAATATGGTCTATATCCAGATCGCCGAACAGATCG
>JAJZSS010000194.1 GCA_021849525.1 Chloroflexota bacterium | reverse complement strand
CAGTCGGTACAACCGTCTGAGTTGTCTGAGCTGCCTGGGTCAATAACGCGGCAACAGTCGCAGTCCGGGGATCCGGTCCTGCCGGAGTGCTGGTAGCAACAACCACCACCGAGGTCGGCGTGGCTGTGGCTGTGTTAACCAGTTGCTGCGTTGGCGTAAGGGTCGGAGCAGCGAGCGCGGCGGAGGTCTGGGTGATTGCCAGGGCAACCTGCGTATTCTGGGCGTTAAGATCCAGCAGCTGTTGTTCTCGTGTCGCCTGCTGGCGAGGCAGAAGAACAAGCGCATATAACGCGATGAAGAGCAGCGCCAGAACGGTTATCCCGCCCAAAATACCAGCTGCGACCAGGAATGTGCGGTTACCCGACTCCTCTCTGGGTGGACTATCTTGAGGCTCATAATCATTGTTCGGTTCCAAATTATCAAAAGACATTTTTCTCCTCCTTCATGGGGAAAGGATTAATCGATCACTTCAAGATTTGCGTAGGGTAACAGCACATTTTCACCATTTTCCAGGCTAACTTCGGCTGCTCTGGTTCTTAATCCACTGGGAAATACCTTCAGCCCAGGCTCGAGGCGGTTGATCTTTCCGATCATCCCGACGTATGGCGCTTTATTAACCCGGACTGTCTGGTCTACTCTGAAAATGAGCGCTGTGCGCGGGGTTGGAGGATCACCTGTAGCCGGAAGAGGGATGATCACTTCTGGACGTGCACCGGTATAACGATCCCATGGCTCCGCATTGAGCGATACTTCGCGGCGTTCATTCGTTGAAAGCAATCTGAATGCTGCCGGGGTCATACGGCGGTGACCGAAGCCATCGATGACAATCACTGGAAATGGAGCTTTTTGGGCCAGTGGAATCAGTCCGGGATCCATACTTCCCAGGATCAATCCCCGTAAGGGTAAATCGCCGGCTGTCTGGATTGTCTCAGCATCTCCCAGGTAGCCTCCCAGAACTACCGCGCCGCGCATGCTCACATCGAGCTGGGCGGATGTCAAGATTTGATCTGGATTCTTGGCTAAAACAAGCATCAACCCAAAGTCGATTAAGCCATTCCCCCATACACCCTGGATTAATGCACCGACGGTCTCGACAATCGCACCTCGGTCTGAGATTAACTCGACAACCTGCCCTGATAAACCGGCTTTCAATTCGTAGGGTGTCGTTTGTAATGCCAGGAGCGCCTGGCCGCTGCCAATCAACATCACACGGCCGCGTTTGGGCGCCCGCACCACTCTACGAGCCAGGCCAACCGGGCCAGCGATAATATCACCTTCTGCAAGGAGATCTCCAACCCGGCATTGCACAACCTCATCAACGGCGTCATCTGAGATACCCAATCCACGGCCAAGATCGAGCAGCATGTGTTCAGGATTTAGATCAGCTTCTGCCAGTGTATCGCTCGCACTGACTTTCTGACCTTTGCGGACGATTATTTTCCCTGGCACAGGCAAGACGCGCTGACGCTGGATCGTCGTGAGGGGTAAGATATGAGTAATGGGTGCCAAGATTGGTGCCGGCATGCGTATATTTTCCCTTAACAAAGGATGTGCAAGATCAGTGCCCGGTCAACCGCCGAGCGTCCATAGCCATTTTCGATATAATTCTCTGCGTCTACCCACATCGCTGGGGAGCTGTAAAGGTCGCCCGCGTGCATCAATAATTACCCCTAGCGAACCACCATGCACCGTAAGCCTTCCGCCCCTTCCGGCGCCTCCCATGCCCACATCATAACGATGCAGAGGTTGCAAATGTAAGGTTGCGGTTTTCCCGCTGGCTAAAGGCAACACTTCGAGTGAGCCCTGCCGGACCTCGATGGTGGAGTCATCTCCACCTTCGCGCTGTAACTTAACCCTTAATATCGAGGTTCCCAGTGGTGAATTCCCTACCGGTGAAATGATAGATCCCAGATATTGGAAAGTACCTGAATCCAGGACCTGGACGGTTAATATCGGATTGATGCCTGCCGCGGCACCCAGCGCGGTGGCCAGATGATTGGTGTCTAATCCCAAGGTCGCAGTGCCGACAGGCTGAAGTCCGTCAAGTAGCATCAATAAGGATTGGCCTAAAGTTGGGGCTTTGGTCAGAGCAGCACCTGAGGCAACAATGATTTTAAACCAGGGCAGTAAATTATCCGAGTGACTTTGTAAGCCTTTGGGGAATCCTACCTTTGAGCGCTTCAAAGCCGCTTGTAGTAACTGGCGAACCAGGGCTTGCTCAATCATCATATCTTCAGCGCTGGCAGGTACTGAAAGAGGAAACAAGGCTTTGTTCTGAATATACGCCTGCACATAACTATCTGACGTATCAGCCGTCAACCAGCGGGTGATCTGGCTGAGCGGAATGTATTTTTGAATATTTGCCATCCCCTGCCCTAAACCATATTGGGGATATACACCCAGGTGCAGATCATCCTCATTTGCTGCTGCGATTGTCGTAGCGCTCGAACCAACATCCACCCCCAGAACACCCTTCGATGATGCATATGACCGGCTTAGAAAATGCACAATTCGTCCAAAGGCTGTGGCCGATGGCATCAACTTGCCGCCCGTCCATTTATCTAACTCTTCGACGCCATTGATCTGCCTCGCTCTGATTCGCCGGTAAATATTTCCTAGCTCAGTCTGGGCAGAGCCAAGTCGCTCAACTTCAAGGTCAGGGCGGACGTTGGGTGCAAAGTGCAGGTTAACGATATTCTTCAGAGAGCTCTGGACTTCATTGCGCAACGCTTCGTTACCGATATAGAGTACTTCGGGGCGATGTTTTTCTGGCATCAAGAAACAGGCCAAACCAACAGGCTCGATCAACCTCAATATGGATTGGCTGGCGCCATTTTCGGTACCGCCGGCGACCAGTATCATATCTGGACGCAGGCGGAGGATTAAATCAATCCGGGCTTCCGTCTTCCGCCGGTCGTTCAAGCTGATCGTATCTACGATCCCTGTATACGTGGTTGCTGCCAGCCGGCGAGCGCTCTCCAGTGAAACATCTTCCAGCAGTCCGACGACAACCATTTTGAATGGCGCTCCCGTCGACATAACCACCGCACAGGAATCAACTCCTGAGCCATCAGGAGTACTCGGGATGATTAAATTCTCATCCCCACCGACCAAAACCCGGCTGGTGATGAGCTGGAGCTGGTCGACCGCCTGGCGTACACCTTCACGCACATCACGAAAAGGCGCGACGTCAGTTGTGGGTCCGGTGCCTACCGCCAAAAACCGGTAGCGACCATCGACGACATCGAACAATATCGCCCGGGTTGTAGTGGTTCCAATGTCTATGACCAGTAGAGAATCTGCATCGATCAATGAAGTCGCCATAACTGTCTATCCCTGGGACATCAAAGCAAAAATGAAATCTACCACAAACCCCAAGCGATCAACCAGAGCGCTTAGAGCTGCGAGATATACCCCAGCAAACAGCGCTCCAAAAGCGACAGCAATAAATGCCTGACCAATCCAGGCGGTTACTTCTAATGCTGGTCCGCGTTGAGGTGCCCCTTCCTCGGGCTTGCGTACACCGAACTGGAAATACGCCAGGACGGATAGGGTGCCAAAAATAATAAAAGCGCCTTCTGCGAGATGGATCAAATTTGCGGAGCCACTATTTCCTACCGGTGTTGTACCTAACAAGTTAATCGACGCCAGTGCTTGAGGAAACAATGTCCCTTTGATCGCTCCACCGATTGCCGTTGCTGCTCCAACGCCAACCAGAAATGCCACAGCCAGTCTGCCCCAACCTCCCAGGTGATGTGAAATTTTAGTCAACAACAAACCGCTCAATATCAGGGGGATCAGCAGGAAGAATCTTTCCAGCTCATTACCGAAAATCAATGGTTGGATCAGCTGAGGCCAGAGGATATTATAAAAAGCAATCACGACGGCGATACCGCTGGCAACGCCTACGAATAGATGGATCGCAAACCGGAAAAGAGGATTATCTCCGATAAGATAACTCAGGGTCAGTAGAGTCAGCACAAACGCGAGGCTGGCGCCAATCAGGTCGGCCATATTCATTGAGGCGATACTCATAGCTGCTCGTCCCCTCCTGAGTTCGACTTCCTGACACGCCCAGTTATCGCCGGGAAGGCATTGATAATTGCACCCACAAGGATCAATAAACAAGTTGCCAGTACACCCAGGGAATATGCGCCCCAGCGCCCACGCGCCAGACCGACTCGACCTAATAAGCTTTCATAAGCTGCTGCACCAGCCGTCCCACCGACAAAACCCTGGACTTGTTGGGGTGAACCTTCGTAGTATGGGCGGACAATCGGCTCAGCCTGGGTGGACAATACCATAATCAAGGGTTTCGCACCCAGTTGCGGCTGAAATTGTTCGATCCACAGTCGGGCGGTATCCGGGCTTTCGGTCATCACTATTGCCAGTGAAAAATCAGAAGCTTGGGTGATTCCCTGTAAGGCGCCGCCCTCCCATGGATTTGTCCCGGTATCCAATGTCACAGGGGTCAGTAGACGAGGGTTATTGGCAAATGCTAATATCCCAGCGCGTCCTCCGGAGATATAACCCAGATTCGAAATCTGGGCATCGCCGTAGGTATGCCCATATCGCTGATTAACCAACGCGACCAGGCGTTCCGCCTGCAGTGGTCCGCTGGGATGCGAAGAGACGAAAGCCAGCGAAACTCCACGAAGCATCAAGTGGTCCAACACGGTTGAGCCTGCCGCATCCATTTCACCAGAAAAGGATGGCTGGTAATCTACGGCAACCAAAACCCGGTCGGCATTGCTTAATGAATTGATTATCTCGCTAACTGCCCCGGTTTCAATCGGATAACCCGGAATTATGGCAATTGGAGAATCGATGATTAAGGTTGATAAAATTGCCAGGATTAAAGTGAAAGCAATAATGATCTGTAATATTCTCTGTGATGACATGACCGACCTGGGTGGCACAGGTTTTGCTTCGGTTTCCTTCTGAATTAATTCCTGAAGCATTTCCGCGCGCGCCCGCTGCATATCGCTTACGTCCAGTTTGAGTCCGAACGAACCCGGTTTATG
>JAJZSS010000193.1 GCA_021849525.1 Chloroflexota bacterium | reverse complement strand
ATACGGCGTTGATATAATTATACCGTGGAGAATGGAAAGATGAAAAATAACGGTGAGGATGCACCCGTTCTGGTGGCTCATACCGGCCCGCTCAATGGGCAGCGCTGGGCATTAATGCGCCCGACCCTCGTTGGGCGCGACCTGGCCTGCGAGATCGTTATTGCCGACCGCCAGGTCTCTCGCCAGCACGCCCGTCTGTCTCCATCCCCACGAGGCATTGTGATCGAAGACCTGGGGAGTAAAAACGGGACTCACTACAACGGGCAGCCGTTGACCACCCCGATCATCTTGCAGGATGGCGACGTGATCCAGATTGCCCTGGCGCAACAGTTCGTCTTCCTCTGCTCGGATGCCACCCTGCCATTGGAAGTGGACGACCTGGAGCAGCACAGCCTGGCAGGATTTACGGAGCCCGGCGGGCGGCTGCGGCTGGAAAAACGCTCCCGGCGAGTGTGGATTGGCTCTGAAGAAGTGCAGCCGCCGCTTTCGGTTTCCCAGTTTACCCTGCTGGAAATGCTCTACGACAATCCTGGTAGAGTGGTAAGCCGAGAAGCATTGAGCATAGCAGTGTGGGGGGATTCAGAAGCGCTGGATATATCGATGCAGGCGCTGGATGCCCTGGTGCGCCGCCTGCGCGAGCGCCTGAACAGCCTGGACCCGAACCATAATTATATTGTCACCGTGCGCGGCCACGGCTTGCGCCTGGATAATCTCTAAATTTAACCTGTTTCCAGCCCTTCGGAAACTTGACTTATTGCATTTCATATCGGATAATAGGCATTAATTACCCATTATCCGATATGAAATGTAGTTATGCTGAGATTTGATTTCCTTAAAGAACTTGAAAGTCTGCCGTATTTCACAATTGCTGGATTCCGGCAGTTGTTAGATGGCAGAAAGCATCCAGACGAGAGCGCCCGGGAAATTCTCTCCCGTTGGAGCCAGAGCGGCCATATTCTGAGCCTGAAGCGCGGGGTGTATATGTCCCGCCGCTTTTACGAGCTGCACCGCAACGATCCCGACTTTTCCCCGGCAGTCAGCGCCATTCTCCTGCCTCAGAGCTATATCTCGCTGGAGTATGCGCTCCAACGAGAAAATATCCTCACCGAAATCACCTACCCGGTTACAGCAGTAACGCTCAAGAATACTCGCCTGATCGAAAATCCTCTGGGGACATTTTCTTATCGTCGCATCAAGCCGCTTTTATATACTGGATTCAGCCAGCAGCGCTACCACGGTATTCTGTTCCACAATGCATCCCCTGCCAAAGCCCTTTTCGATTACCTTTACCTGCGCCCTCTGCCGCGCAATTTGCGAACTGGAAAACTGGAAATTGCCGAAGATTTGCGGCTTAACCTGGTTGATTTCGACCGGGAAGCGCGGGATGATTTTGCTGATTACGTTACTTTGAGTGCTTCCGAGAAAATGACCTACATTTTGTCCAGCTTACAGAGGACCATATGGCAACCTTAGTCCAGATGCTGCAAACCACCCTGGAATCCAGGGACCCCATGCTTTCGAATGAAACCAAACGCATCCTCCTCAAAGAAGCTTTACAAGCGTTTGTGCTTGAGTTTCTCTATAATCACCGGGTGTATCAAAAACTGAATTTTTATGGCGGCACCTGCCTGCATGTGGTTTACAACCTTAACCGGCTTTCTGAAGACATCGACCTGGATAACCAGGCAGCAATTAATCTGGATCAATTAGCCGACGAGTTGATTAGATATATCCATGCAGCCTGGGACTATCGGGAAGCCACACTTAAAGAACAAGCCAGCCGGCAGGGTATCCGCCGCCTGACCCTGCACTTTCCGGTGCTCCAGCACCTTGGATTATCCTCAGTAGCCAGCGAAGCGCTACATCTAAAGCTCGAGATCAGCCACCATCGACAAGTCGCTATCACCCGAAATACTCCGGTTTTGTTCTACGGGCGGAGTTTTGTCAGCAAGCATTTCACCCTCGAGACTTTGATGGCAGGGAAAATTCTCGCCTGCCTGGAGCGCAGTTTTCAGGTCGGCAGTACAGCGTCGAAAATAAAAGGCCGGGATTGGTACGATTTATTGTGGTTTATGCAAAAACAGGTTGACCCATTGGAAGAAAAGCTGCTCCAGGATGGTAAGCAGCCTTATACCATACTGACTGCTTTCGAAGTCCTGGCGGGGCGAGCCGCTCTGATCCAGCCACGGGATCTGTCGCTTGATCTGCTACCGCTATTTGAGCAACGGGCGTTTATCGAAAATTGGATCGCAGCCTTCCAAAGTAATTTTCAGGAATATGCAAGATACTACCTTGCATCCTGAGTGCATATTTGAATCAAAAAGCCTCCAGGCTGAATGCGCTGGAGGCTTTTGTATTGTTTCTTCAGTGCAGTTAACTGCTCATATTGCGCTGCATCGAAAAACGAAGAGCCTGGCGGTAGAGCGACTTGAGCTGGGCTGCCATCTCGGGCTGCTGTTCCTCCACCTGACCGGCGAAGTTCATCAATAGATTCAGGAATTCCGGGGTGACTTCTTCGGCACGCCCTTCGAGCAGCTTCTGGCGGGCAGCTTCATCCGGCGCCTGCATCAGCTCTTCAATGAAGGCTACCTCGGGTGGGGACTCCTCAAGACTCTGCAGGGTAGCAATGATCTGCTGCAGCTTCGCTGAGCGCTCCAGGTCGCCCTGTTTGCGGGCGGCGTCCAGGCTGCGGTTGACTTCCTGCAGGAAGAAATCATCCACCCCGCCCAGGTTTTGCATCAGGGCTTCTTCGACGTTGGCTGCCTGCACGATCTTCTCCAGGAGCTGGCTGGCAGCTTGCAAGCGCTCGTTCATCTGGCGGTCGATCTCGGCAGTAATCTTAAGTACATGCTCACGCAGCTGCTCCAGGCGCGCCTTCTCTGCCTCTGAAGCGTCATCTACCTTCTGGGTGAGCAGCTGGAAGAATTGATAATCAAAACCGGCGCGGGCCATGCTCACCAGGGCGCTCAGGCGGGTTTCGTTCGGCGCAGTGATCACCAGATCGAGCAGCTTCTCTCGCGTCAGCTCATTCCCCAGGGCGCGCAAATCCTGCATGGCGGCATCGATTTCTTTTGCCTGGTCCTGCATCTCGCGACCGAAGGTTGTGATCGGCATCAGCTGGCGCTGGAGCTCGGTCAGAGCGCGGGCGCTTTGCTCATCGCCGCTGGAAGCCGAGACCTCCACCAGACGGGATAGAATACCAAAAAATTCCTGGTCAATCATGGCATCTTCCTGTTTGGCAATTTCAGCCATCACATCCGGCGATGAAGCACTCACCAGACGCTGGAGCAGCGCCAGGCGTTTTTGCTGCCGGTCCAGCATTTCTTTGGTTATCCCATCGGCTTCCAGGATGCGCTCGATCATCCCCTGGAAAGTCAATGCCGGTGAAGGGCGCAGAAGATAGCCTTTACGCTTCTCCTGGGGCAGGCGATTAATCACCTGGTTCATTAATGAGCCGATCAGGCGCTCCTGCTCCGGGAGAGGCAAACCCATCTCGGGCGGGACAAAGGTCATAAACAACTCTTTGTCCGGGTCGTGATACAGGATGGGGGTGGCGAGATTACCCTGGTAGCGGCAGTTCGGGCACTGGATCACATTCACAGCCCCACTCAATAAACGCTGCTTGGCGTCTGGATCCTGGGCGAGGTCAAATACCTGCTGCACTTCTACAGTGACAGGCTGGCGGCAGTTGGGACAACTAACACGGGTAGGCGGCATAGAATTACTCCAAAAGGTAAAGCCGGTTTAAGTTTTGCGCAATGCGCCCGGGCTTTCATCACGAGGTAAAGAAAAACAAATCCGCGCGCCGGAACCAGGGGTCGGATCGACCCAGATGCGACCACCGTGTGCTTCCACTACGGCGCGCGCCAGGTATAAGCCCAGCCCAGCGCCTTTGGTGGTGCGGGCTGTGCCCGAGGCGCGATAGAAACGGTCGAAGATGTGTGGGATATCCTGGGCCGGGATCCCCGGACCCTGGTCGGTGACACACACAATCACCTGCTCAGGGCGGATGCTTCCATGGATGGCGATCTCCCCGCCATTGGGAGAGTACTTGATGGCGTTCGACAGCAGGTTTTCGAGCACCTGCCCCAGGCGGTCTTCGTCGCCCAGGATTACCGGGAAGCTGGGAGGAAACTCCACCTGAATATTGTGGCGGGAGGTCTGGGTGCGAAAGCGCTCGGCGATGCGTGTCGCCAGGACATCCAGGGCGACATCCGAGCGATTGATGGAGAGCGCTCCAGCTTGCAGCCGGGAGGCATCCAGCAGGTTTTCAATCAATTCCGTCAGGTGGTCAGCCTCTTCTTCGATCACTTCCAGACTATCATCCACAATCTCACGATCCCAGTTGGCGTCATCCCGGCGCAGGGTGCTGACATAACCTTTGATCAGGGCGATCGGTGTCTTGAGCTCGTGGCTGACGACCGATATAAAGGTGCTTTTTAGCTCATCCGCTTCACGGAAGCGGGTAATATCGCGAGCCGTGGCGATGATATTCGTCAAACGTCCCTGGGAGTCGAGCAGGGGTGCATAAGTTACTCCAATAGGAAGGGTGGGTCCGTTTGAGCGCAGCAAGTCACCTTCCACGTACAGGGTAGCATGCGGAGTCAAAGGCCAGCCGCCCTGCACAGCCTGCTCGAGGGTCAGGCCGTCGCGCACGTTTTTCAGCTGGACAATCTGGGCATGGGGTAAACCGACCAGATCAGCGGCGTTCTGGTTCACCATGCTGGCAAAGGCTGAATTACACTGGGCGATAGTCTGGTCGGGCTTCAGGATCAAAATGCCATCGGCGGCCGAATTGACCAGGGCATCCAGCCGGCTCTTCTCCAGACTTACCTGGGTATATAGCTGGGCATTTTCCACGGCAATCGCCGCCTGGTCAGCAAAACTCTGCAAGAGGGCCCGGTCGTTGACCGAGAAAGTCCCGGCGTAATTACGAAAGATAAAGATCAGGCCGATCACCCGTTTTTGGGCATAGAGCGGCAGCACCACCCCGGTCAGCAAGCCCAAACTGGTGGCGCGGGTGAT
>JAJZSS010000192.1 GCA_021849525.1 Chloroflexota bacterium | reverse complement strand
AAGCAAACCGCCGATTAACATGCCTATCCCAAAGGTTGATTCCATCCCTGCAAGCTGGATTGCCGCGCCGCCAAAATGTTTGGTCACCAACAAGGGCATCAGGGCAAAAGCGGGAGTGGAAAGCAAGTTGATCACAGTCGCCATAATGGCGACCATGACCAAACCAGGCCAGGACCAGACATAACGGAAGCCAGCCCGCAGGTCTTGCCAGTAGGTTGGCTGGTGCCCGGACCGGGTTTCTTCCAGCAAGCGCTGCGGTTGGGGAATCGCCACAAAGATCAAAGGCAGGATAGCCAGGATAGCGGTCAAGATATCGATTGCCAGCACTTGATGCATGGGTAAAACGCTCAACAGGAGCGCGCCAAGCGGTGCAGCGCCAATATTTAACAGACCCTGTAAGGTCTGATTGATCCCCTGGACCCGAGAAAGCTGCTCTTTCGGCACCATCAGGGACGTTGAAGCTTGCATGGCAGGCCAGTGAAAACCACCCGCCGTAGAGCGAAAGAAGAGCAAAACATAGATGTGCCAGACTTCAACAGCGCCCATCCAGAATAAACCTACCAGCACCAAAGTTGCCAGGGCGATCAATCCATCTGCCACGATCATCGTTACGCGCCGGCTCCAGCGGTCCACCAGGGCGCCAGTAAATGGGCCCAGGATAACCTGGGGGAGCAAACCCGCCAGGGATGCGGTTGCCAGAACCGTGGCCGAGCCGGTGGTCTGGGTAAGCCACCAGATCAGGGCAAACTGAACCAGTGAGCTACCCAACAATGAAAAAGCCTGACCGGTCCAGATACTGAAGAACCGGACTTTCCAGTCATTCGTCTTTATTACTGCTTCCTGTGTCATTCGAAACTCCGTCCACTATAGTGCCAACGAAACGATATATAACAGTATATCAATATTTAAAAATATGTCAAGATTATATTTCAATATAATTAATATTGATTTCAATATTACGAATATTCAATCCATTTTATTTAACTTATACTTAAGGGTATTGACATTTATTTCAACGAAACGGGCAGGGCTCAAAATACTGGTCCGGCAGTCTGTAACTGTACGGCACTTCCAATACCACCGGAAGCTCGACAGGTTCATCGTCCTCAACGTCCACCAGGATCTCTTCGCCGCCGTTCTTCGCCGCGGCCATGAGCATGCCTATTTCCTGCCTGTATCACACAAGCAACCTTACGAACTTCTGAGCTTAGTTTAGCGCTACAGTTCGTTATTCGCATCTGCTGAATGGTATATCCGGAGTTTATTGCGAGGGTTTATCTTCGTAGTTTGAGCGGTCTGGCTCTGTACTTTGGTCACATCCTTCAGCAGACAGATAAAAGACATGTTAAATGACCGGCGAAATTCAGCTCCGCGGCGAGTCGACAGGTTTTTTGGGCTGAAAAGATGTTCAAACCCGGGAAATTAACTTGTTCTTCAGGATTTCCTGGTCGCTGAATTCACTGAAACCTGATTATCCCCCAACGAACTTGATCTTATAGCCCAGGGATTTTAGTTTTTCAGCAATCTGTGTCCGGTGATCTCCCTGAATTTCGATAACCCCCTCTTTTACCGTTCCACCTGTACCACAGGATTGCTTAAGCTCCTTAACCAGGGCTTTCATGTCGTCCGGAGTAAGCTGCAATTCGCGGATCAGGGTTACAGTTTTCCCACCTCGCCCTTTCCGATCCCGCGAGATGGCAGCCACCTGTTGCTGGGGCGGAAGGCTTTTTGGCCTGGGGCAGCGACAAGGATCGCTCTGGCAGCGCGGGCACCTTCGAGTAAAGTTCGGGTCCGTTGAATAGACAGTAGGTCGTTCGTCAATCGGCATTGCGATTCCTCGAGGAAATCTGACCCATAACAAGGTTTACGGGAATACCACCATTCACCAGCTGCAAGCGGCCGGTTTCGGCTAAACGAAGTTGAGCCAGGAGTTTATCATCATTGCACAGGATGGCGTAGTGCCAGCCAGGGCACTGTTTTCGGAGCACGTCACCCAGGTGAGCATAAAGATTTCTCAAATCTTGCGCTGCGCTGACGCGCACCCCATACGGTGGATTGGTGACAACCCATCCCCGCCCCACAGGAGTGATCGCTGAAAAAGCTTGCTGTTTAAATTCGATGAAATCCCCCACTCCGGCGCGCGCCGCGTTTTCCTGAGCCATTTTGATCGCGCCGGCATCCCGATCCGAGGCGTGAATCAAAGGCTTAGGAGAGGGACTCAAAGACGTCGTGGAACGACGTAGCTGCTGCCAGATGGTTGGGTCAAAGCCCGGCCAGTTCATAAAAGCAAATTTGCGCTCCAGGCCAGGTGGCCGAGCGTTCGCCAGCATGGCGGCTTCGATCGCAACCGTACCCGATCCGCAAAATGGATCGATCAGAGGCGCTGATAGATCCCAGCCAGCAGCCAGGAGCATCCCTGCAGCCAGAGTTTCGCGCAATGGGGCTTTAGCAACCGCCTGACGATAACCGCGGCGGTGTAACCCGGCCCCTGAAGAATCGATACTGATGGTGCAGATGTCATGCAAAAAACGCACAACGACCAGCTGGACTTCGCCGGATGCAGAATCTTCGTCATATGGTTGCGCCGGGGAGAGGTGATTTAAGCGATCGCTGATAGCTCCCAGGATGCGCTCAGCGACTGCGTCGGAATGATAAAGGCGCGACTTCCGGCATGTCACCCTCAGGCTGACCGGCTGGCCGGGATGGAGATAACGCTCCCAGGGCAGGCGGGTGGCCTTCTTGCGCAGCTCGTAGAATCCGACTGCCCGAAATTCACCCAGGCGCACCAATACTCGGCTGGCAGTACGCAACCTTAAATTGGCCCTGTAGAGAGCCCGGATGTCACCGGAGAATTCGACGCCACCTTCCAGCTCATTTGAATGGTCTGTCGTAGCTCCGGTTGTTGCACCCGGCAGGTAGTCAAGCCGGCGCAGCTCCTCTGCGACCAGGCTTTCCAGGCCCGGGCTGGCGACAGCAAAGAATTGAGCCGGTTCTGAGTCCTGCGGCAGCGGATGAGCCTTAGCCGGATTGACTGCAGGGACGCCAGGTCGTCTGTCAGAATGCTTAACCATGCGAAGGTGGCTCTCCAAACTGGGCTAATAAGGTCTCCGGCGCCTGGACACAGATCACTTCCCCACGGGCGCAGACTTCTCCGTTTGCCAGCAGCGTCGAAGAGATCACTACTTTACGACCTTTAATTTCCTTGACAACGGCGCGAACTTCCAACGGTATACCCAGTGGTGTAGGTTTTAGATAATCTACATGCAAACCGGCAGTCAAATATCGGAATGGAGGCTCACTGTCCATGGCACGGCCGGCAGCCCGGTAGGCTGCTGCAGCAGCGGTTCCAGTGCTATGGCAATCGATCAAAGAGGCAATCAAACCTCCGTAGACATATCCAGGTAAAGAGATGTGGTACGGCTGCGGTTGATAGGTGCAGACTGCTTCTTCGCCCTGCCAATTGCTTTTAACCTGTAATCCATGCTCGTTTAATCGCCCGCAACCATAGCAATAATTCAGCTCATCTGGATAGTAGTCTTGAAACGCCTTGTCGGTCATCGATCCATCCTTTCAACGGACGTTAATCATCACCGGACACAACATTTAACAGGCGATGTTTCCTTCATATTTCACTATTATATCCATGTCGACTTATCTGGAAATTTCTTTTGACCCATTGGGTAAATCCGTTGAGATCGACGATTGCTTGCGGTATACTCTACCCAGAGGTCATTATGCTCGATATCGGAATTTACCGCCAGAGTTTACAGGATATTGTGCAGGAGGCGATAGACCACAGCGATGGGTCTACCCGCCAGATATCCGAATATCTGTGGTCGATCAAGATCAGCGGCTGGTTAATCCGCCACAAATTTGAGAAGCAGAAAGCATTGGACGAAGCGCGCACTGCCTTTGATTCTCACCGCCATTGGCCTCTGGATATCGTGATCTCCCACCTGGGTTTAGAGCCCAAATCGATGCGCTTACCCCAGCGTCCTCAATAAACCCCCTGACACTATTCAGTCTTTTTGTGTACCATCTCATTCCAGAGCCTCTACCCAGATATATAAGTTATTTTCGGACAATATTTACCCAAATTATCTTGACTCCAGATTATATTTAAGTTAAAATACTTAACGTAACTGTAAGGGGGCAGCCATATTGTGGTCACCCTGTCTCATTGCAGAAATTAAACCTATTAACCAGGAGGTATATTCTCAAATTCTTTGTAAATATATTCTCGGTACATCATTCGGATTCAGGGTTTGGAAACTAACGGTACTCAGCCAACATACGTTCGAACGACTCAACCTATTTCATTCTCATAATTAGTGGAGGAAACAGAAATGGCACGCAAGAACCTGTATATTGTTATAGCGCTGGTTACATTGCTCTCGCTTCTCCCGGTTAGCGCCCTGGCGGCCACAGTCCAATTAGGATACTCCGGGGGCACTCTGACGATCGCCTATCCGGATAGCTACACCTCATGCAATCCTGTCGACAACATTACAGTAAGTGGAGTCGCACCTGGTTTCCCGGTGACCATTTTCTTCCAATATTTCGATGCCACAACAGGGTGGATCAAGAATCTGGGCTCGCAAGTTGTCACTGCAGATGGCAGCTGGGCGTTCCCTTACCCAACCATTGGGGGTACTCTGACCTTTGGGATCGTGGTGGTCGACAACACAACCGGCAAACAAATCGCAGGTTACAAATGGAGTATTACCTGCACCCCTCCCACCGGCACTCAAGGCTGCACGCCTGGCTATTGGAAGAACCACCTCGCCAGCTGGCCGGCAACCGGCTACGCCACCACAGATATTTTTGACACCGTATTTGACACCGACTATTTCAACGCTACCTTCACGCTCCTGAATGCAGTCAATCAGGGCGGTGGCGCCATCAACCGGCTGGCACGCCACGGCACGGCAGCGCTGCTGAGCGCGGCTCACCCGGATGTTGACTATCCCTATTCGGTCGCCCAGGTGATTAACTTCGTCCAGGGCGGGTTCGCTGACCCCCTGGC
>JAJZSS010000191.1 GCA_021849525.1 Chloroflexota bacterium | reverse complement strand
TGGCTACATTTTTGAACGCGGCGGTTCTGTGACCCTTCTAGGAATCGATCAGCCTCCCGCGAAGTTCGAGTCCGTGCGTGCGGTTTTCAAGCAAACCCTTGAGCACGAGAAGAAAGTCACCGGCTTGATCGAAGCGATCTATGCTGCGGCTGTTGAAGATAAAGATTATGCCAGCCAGACATTCCTGAACTGGTTCATCGATGAACAGGTTGAGGAAGAGAAGAATGCCACCGATATCCTGGAAACCATGCGTATCGGCGGTGATAGTGGAGCAGCCCTGCTCATGCTCGATCACCATCTTGGTAGCCGCGGGGGTTAATAAAACCGCGTAACACCCAGTAGACTCGAACGGGGTCACCCAGGCTGGCGACCCCGTTTGCTATTTAAATAGCAATTCACGCTCATATATTAACCGCTAACCTCTCGCGAGTCTGTTCTCACCGTTCAGTCAATACACCATACCCCCTACGGCACAGCATTGTCTATCACCCCAACCATGACGATGAATATTTCATTCAAACCCACCAACGGTTGCCATTCCATGCCATCTACGGCTGAAATCACGTGGATCGATTATCGATGACGACTTTCAGGTCTGGACCTCTATTCGCCTAATTTGATGAGCAATTCACGCACCCAGCGGATTTCATCGCGATTGATCGTATGCCCCATGCCAGGATAGATGCGGAATGCCACCTCCCCGCCCAAAGCCTCCAAAATATCCTTGCTTTTTTCAACTCGGGTCAAAGGAATATGAAAATCAACATCACTGCAGCCTAAAAATACAGGTGTACCTGCCAGGTTACCTCGATCCATCCGAGGCTCTTTTTCGGCGCCGATCAAAGAACCACTCAGACCCACCACGCCTCCCCAGCGCCTGCTGTTGCGCGCAGCATATTCAAGGGCCAGGCAGGCACCTTGCGAAAAGCCCAGCAATACTATCTTTTCATCACTCAAGCCAGCCTGACGGGCCTGCTGAACCATCTGGTCCACCAGGTGCAGGGCTGAAGATAGCCAGGGCTCATTCCGTACGGTAGGTTCGAAAAACCGGAATGGATACCAGCTGTGGCCAGCTGCCTGGGGAGCCAGGTAAGCAATCTGAGGGAGATCGAGCTCATCGGCCAGGGACAAAATATCGGCAGCCGAACCACCCCGCCCATGGAGCAAAATCACGGCGACGCGAGCTTCCTGAATGGACACTCCTGCGCCCAGGACAGGTTGGTTGGCATGGTATTGTTCACTCATGATTTAGTCCATCGAATAAGCCTTGCAAGGTGAGCCCGGCCGGGGGTTCAGGCCAGGCTTGAGAAAAATGCTCGACACTCATCAATTTCAACACCTGCTCCTTGGGAAGCCGCCGGAAAAGGTTCCCGGGACCAAACTGAGTGCGATGACATTCCAAAGCGCACCATTTGGCATTGACGGTCTCCGAAACATCTTCAAACAGGTGGATTTGATCTTCCGGCCAGCCATGTTCTGGATTATCGAATCCATCGAAAACGCTGGTATCCTCCCCCAGGGCAGCCAGCTGGTCGCGCATGGTTATGAAAATGCTCCGTGGGATTGCCGTGTAGTATAAGCGCTGGGCCTGCCAGGCATTTCCCATTTCCGGGTATTGAACTGGATCTGCAGCGGCGTGGAAAGCTGCCACGGTATGACGGTGAATCGCAATATGGTCGGGATGTCCATACCCACCAAAAGGTTCGAAAGTTACAACCACCTCAGGTTTTACCTGGCGGATAATTTGCACCAGCTGGGCAATGACTCGTTCCGCTGGGATATTGATAAAAGCACTCGGGTCATCATTTTCTGGTGTACCCGCCATACCTGAATCACGATAATTTAAAAAGATCGGCTCAGCAATCCCCATCGTTTCCGCCGCGCAGCGCAGCTCAGCTTCCCGAACCGCCCCCAGAGTCAGGGGCGTCGCGAATTCAGGATTTGCGATCTCGCCAGCTTCACCCCGCGTGGCACACACCAGATGGACTGCATATCCCTGGGCGGCATATCTTGCCAGGGTCCCGCCTGTACCAAAAGCTTCATCGTCGGGGTGCGCAAAACAGGCTAATAATCTTTGATTGGGCATGTACATCATCTCCTGGTCAACAATAATGCAGTATTTTAGCGCGAAATAGACCTCCGCAGCAATCGATCTCTGCTGCGGAGGTCATACCTATAAGCGGGTTTTATAGATTGGGTCGAGGCCGGCTGGATAAACTGCTAATCAGACTATGCTGCCTGCGCTTCTACCTCGGGCTGTTTGACAATTTCCAACTCGATGGTGATGTTTACTGCATCGCTCACCAGGAAACCGCCAGTCTCCAAGGCAACATTCCACTCCAGGCCCCATTCTTTCCGGCTGATCCTGGTGGTGGCGCTGAAGCCAGCGTTGATGCTGCCCCAAGGGCTCTTTGCCAGGCCATGATATTCAACATTCATCACTACCGGCCGAGTAACGCCGCGGATGGTCAGATCACCATACATCTTTGCCGTACTTTCATCAATCTGTTCCACACGGGTGCTCTTGAAAGTCAGGTAAGGAAACTTTTCTGCATCCAGGAAATCAGGTGATTTCAAATGGCCATCGCGCTGAGGGTCGCGGGTATTGATACTCGCAGCTTCGATCTTCACATCCACCATGGTAGCTGTGGGATTCTCTTCATTGAATTCAACTGTGCCTTCAACATTTTCAAACTCGCCATTCACATTTGTGATCATCATGTGGCGGGCAGAAAAACCAACACGGGTATGGGATGAGTCAATTGTCCAGGTCATGATATTCCTCCAAATCAAAGTGATTATGATTGTTTATTACTGATACATGGATTATCTACCCTAGCCCGAAACAAACGCGTAAACACGCGCGTGAACAGATTGCTTCCATACCCTAGAAATGGCTATTTAATTCAAAATATGATCAGGGCAAACGCTCAAGCTGTTGAATCTGGTCCAATAATCCATTACGCCCGCCTGCTTCTGCAAATGCTTTAACTGCTTCCAGTCGTTTCCGGCGTTCGTCTGAGGGAAGAAGAGGAGCCAGCCAGAGTTGGATTTGGGCCCATTGATGGCGGGTTCCCAAAAGTTCTGCTTTTTGAAGGGCGAAAGTCAGATGATTTTTCGCCAATTCTGCTCGACCGCGTTTGATTTCCACTCTGCCCATATTTGCCGTCAAACCAATAATTCTTTCTTCCATATCAAAGCGTTCCGCCAGTTCCAGGCCATGTTGAAAGTATGCCGCTGCCTTCTGATCATCTTCGGCCTGAACGAGCGCAATTTCTCCGAGTGTCGAATACAGATAGGGAAGTAACTCAAACAATCCATATTCTTGCGCCTTACTCAAACCAATTTCTGCATACTGTTGGGCGCTCGGATCGTTATTCAAAAGCAAATGATAGGCCAGATTATTGTTAGCCAGTGTGCAGTACATTGCTCCCTCCCCACCCGAAGGGCATGCAATCTCAATCACCTGGCGATAGGCAGCCAATGCTGCAGTGAGATCTCCTCTTTGCGCTGCGATGCCGCCTAATTCGAACAGGATGCGCGCCTGATTGACCCGATTGATCGGGTCCGTGCTATCTAACTCACAACATAAGGCCTGGGCAGCCTGTAAGTGCTCAGCAGCCTCATCCAGATGCTCGCCTTCTAAGGAGAGGGCTGTTCCCCAGATAAATTCAGCGGTTATGGCATTTTTCGGGAGGCCAGAATCCCGAACCTCCCGGGCCAGGGCGATCGCTTCTGAATAGCGCGATTGGGGCAGAAAAGCCTGTCCCTGCGCCAGAGCCGCTGCATCCATATCACCCCTGTCATTTGATAAAGAAGCTAAATCATAGGCTTCCCGGAACGTATCTGCAGCCTGAGCCAATGCACCCGATGCCAGGTAAGCCTGCCCAAGGGCTATCAAGACGGGAAAACGATCTTTGCCAACCGTTCCTGGTAAAGCTTGCTGGTAAAAATCAATGGCCTCGTGCCAGGCTGCCAGGCGCGCCGCCTGTTTTCCAGCACGAAATGCATAAGGTGCTGCGCGCTGTAGTGCATTGGCTTCTACAAAATGAGCCGCAATCTCTGCCGCCATTTCTTCCAACTGGTTCTGAGTAAGACTCGCTTCCAAAGCTTCGGCCACACGGCGATGCATCATTCGATGGCGCGGTTCGCCGGTCATCTGATAAGCAACTTCCATCGTCAGGCTGTGGTCAAAGCTATATAACAGACCCATCCCCGGTTGGATCAGTCCTGCATTCTCCAGCTCGGAAGCCGCATCCATCGCCGCATCATCGGATAAAGCTGCAGCCCTGGCAACGACTTCCAGATCGAAATCTCTCCCAGCCGCAACGGCTGCATCCAGTAGCCGGCGAGCCTGATCGGATAACCTCCCCAGGCGTGACTGGATCAGCAGAAAAACAGATTTCGGCACCAGCGGGCTGGCTGAAAGCGCAGACAGATCGATTTGTCCGCCAGGTTTCAATATATTATTGCGGTCTAAGTGGCGGATGAGCTCATTCAGGATAAATGGATTACCTTCAGAATTTCGCTGCAGCCATTCAGCAAATGGATAGGCGTAAGCCGGGGTTATTCCTTGAGCGATCACAGATACCTCCGCCTTGCTCAAACGATCGAGATGGACCTGTATCAAGCGACCATGGCGATCCAGGGTCTGTACCAGTCGTTCTTCCACAGAGCCAGACAAAATGCCACGCGTAGTAGCCAGAAAACAGATATTTGCCATATCCTCCTGGCGCACCAGATAGCCCAACAAACCGAGCGAAGCTGAATCCGCCCACTGTAAATCATCAAAAAAGATCAAAACCGGGCGGTTGGCAGCCAATAATTTCAAGAACTGATGAACACCTTCCCAAAGGCGCGCTGCGTCTGGTTCCTGATCGTCCGGGCCAGAAATTGCTTTTTGTCCAGCCAGGCCCGGCACCATGCGGATCAATTCACGCCACCAAACCGGTAGCAGACTTGCCTGGATCGTTTGCCGAATTTGCGCCCAATCTGACAGGGTTGATAAGTTGCGGAGACCGTCTCGCCAGGGAAGATAGGGAATG
>JAJZSS010000190.1 GCA_021849525.1 Chloroflexota bacterium | reverse complement strand
AATGCATACCGCAGCATGAGGTGCATGGCGTCTGTGCCATAACCCTTGCCCCAGGCATCCCGTTCGCCCAGTCCGATACCTATAAAGGATTCCCCATGCTGCCAGCGGATGTTATCAAAACCTGTCTCACCGATCAGCCTGTCCTCAGTCAGGGTGTGGATCTCAAATAGCAGAATCTGGGGAGGTCCTTTCTCAAGGTCTTTCTCCAGCCATTCCCGGGTGCTTTTCACGCTGTGCAGGCGTGCCGGATTCGAGGCCAGCAGGCGCCAGTATTCGGAATCGCGCCCCCAGCGGGAGAACGCTTCAGCCAGACGTTGCGGATCAACAGCTGCCAGGCGAACCAGTTTTCCAGTTAATATATCCTGTTCCATGATGTTCACCTTCATAAGGGGAGCAGGTTTTGCTCGCTGTACAGGTCTTGCCATTCGCGGCGCAGGATACCCATAATGATCAGATCCCAGCGCTGACCTTCTCGCACAAAGGCGTGTTGAATAACGCCTTCCTGGCGAAAGCCACACTTCTCATAGGAGCGCAGGGCCCGCGGATTGTAAGAAAACACACCCAGGGAGACCCGGTGCAGGTTAAGCTCACTGAACGCGTAGCGCAAAACCAGCTGCATGGCTTCGCTCCCATAGCCCTTGCCCCAGTAATCTCGCTCGCCGATGCCAATTCCGACCCAGGCTTCGCCGTGCGACCAGGAGATTGCCCAGAAGCTTACAAAGCCAATCAGTTTATCTTCTGCCAGGCTGCGGATGCTGAACAGAATGCCCTGGGTGGGATTTTCCAGGTCTTTTTCGATCCACTGCTTGCGCTGATTGACCGACCAAGGGCTTGCCGGGGAGTCATCCAGCAGGCGGACATACTCCGTATCGCGACCCCAGCGGCTGAAGGCTTCGGCAAACATTTGAGGGTCTTCAATGCCCAAACGGACGAGCTGTCCTTGATAGATATTCATCGATGGTTTCCTTCCTGCCAGGCGGTCAATCAGTGGCCTGGGAGGCTTTCCAATCGTCCCCCAGCAAACCCAGCTGAAGATGATCCCAGCGCTTTCCATAGCGATTCAGGGCTTCACGGCGGCGAACCTCCTCGACAAAGCCCGCTTTTTGAAACAGCCGGAGCGCCGGCAGGTTATATTCCGGGATCAGCGCGCCCAGGCGGAAGAGGTTCAATTCCATGAACGCATAGCGCAGCATCAGGCGCAAAATTTCACTGGCGTAGCCCTGGCAGCGATCTGCCGCATCACCAATCCCCAGCTGGATCATCCCAGCGCCGTGCACCCATTCGATCCAGTACAGGTGGGCAAAGCCAACCAGCCTTTCCGGCCTGTCAGGCGCTTCCAGGGTGCGCACCGCATAATAAAACTGGTTGTTGGATTCCTCGGCTTCTTTTTCAAGGGTCTCGAACTGCTTCTTGACCTGGAACGGAGACAGTGGGCGGACGAGGTCGCTGTTGAGCATACGCTGGTATTCTGCGTCCTGGGTCCAGCGTGCGGCGACCTCGGGATCTTTCTCATGGTCGATGGGAGTGAGGCAGATTTTGGTGCCCTGAAAAAGCTGGTCGTGAATGTTCATGGTTGTGTCCTCAAGGTTGTGGTCCGGTTTTTTTATCGGGTTGCTCCTGGCGAGCCAGAGGTTATCACTGGCTGGCCAGGTTAGCAAACCGGTTCATAGGCGCCGAGCGCTGTAAGCTGCTTTAGCTGGCTGAAGATATCTGCCAGGTTGGTAGGGCACCCGCTCAGCGGCACCAGCCGCGGCGCCAGGCTGTTTTCCTGGTCGATCAAGCGCCCTTTTTCCATGACGGCTGCCGAGTCTGCCAGAGCGGTGATCTCAGCCACATCCTGGGTGGTGAAGAGCACTGTCGTCCCCAGGGCTGCCCGCATTTCCAGAATCGCCTCCTGGACACGGCTCGCCAGATGGGCTGGCAGGCCGCGGGTCGGCTCGTCCAGCAGCAGCAGGCGCGGTTGCGAGATCAGAGCTCGGGCGATACTGACGACCTGCAGGGTGGTGCGGCAGGCTTCTTCCAGAGGACGATAAATATCTTCGCTCTGCAGGCCCAGGTGCAGCAGGGTGTCTTCCAGGTGCTGGCGTAAACGCGCTCCGGCCAGCCCCAACAAGCGGGCATCCTCTGCGAGATTGTCCAGCGCCGACAGCCTGCGGTAGAAGGAAGCTTCGACCGACACCCGGTTGATCAGGTGCTGGACCTTGGAAGCCTGGCGGACCACATCATAGCCAAATACGTATGCCTCACCGGCATCCGGTTGGACCAGAGTTGCCAGCAGGCGGATCAATGTGGATTTCCCTGAGCCATCCACCCCCAGGAGGCCGAAGATCTGGCCTTCCGGAACACTCAAGCACACACCGTCCAGGGCAACGACGGTGGTCTGTGGCATCTGGCCGCGCAGGATACTCTTGGCATGGCTCTGGGAGATGCGTTTCCACAGCTCTGAATTCAGCCCGCCGTAAGTTTTCGATATGTTTTTTAGATTGATGGCGTCAGACATGGCTGAGCTCCTTACACGATAAACAAAACAGGCCACGGGGCGGAAGCCCACCCGTGGCCTGTGGCAGATCTGGTCAGACGAGATAAAAAAAGCCACGGGTGCGGTAGCGCACCCGTGGCCGTCATACACAGAAGAGGAAGTTTACCGGCCGATAGGCGCACTACGAGAAGGCAATGCTGCGGCGACGCCGCCGAAGGCAGCGCTTACGCAGGCAAATGTGAGTTCAGATCGATTCATATTCTGCGCCTATCCTTTCTAAAGAGTCTGCTGTCTGTATTTTCGGACAATGTTGGGAGTTTACCACGGAATTTTTCAGTCTGTCAAGGTTTAACTGGGATTAATATTCCAAATTGGTCCGAATTGATGCCGTCCACGCTGGCGAAAGTGCCGCTGAGCTGTTCTGAATCGACTTCAACCAGGAGGGCGCCGTGCGCATCGTTGTATCGCACCTGGCTTCCAGCCAGCGGGAAGACGAATGGATAGATCGGCCCCCCGCCCACGCCATTGACGATGTAGGGAAGCCCATCGATATCCAGGCGTTCATAGGTATGATCGTGCCCCGCCAGCACCAGGCTGGCGCCCCATTCTTTGAAAGGCCAGCGCATCCAATCTACTGAGCCGTGGTAGCCCGATGAATAGGGCGCCTGGTGAAAGTACACGATCTTCCAGGGCAGAGTAGAAGCCGCCAGGCGCTCCTGCAGCCAGGCTGCCTGGATCGAGCTGCGGCCGACTCCATCCGGCTCGCGCGAGTCGCTGCTCACCGCGAAAAAATGGACCGGTCCCCAGGTGAATTCATAATAACGCTCGTTGCCAGGCAGGGTGAAATAATCCAGGTACGGCTGAGCGCAGGGAGTGTTCCAGTCGTGGTTGCCCAGGGTAGGAAAGAAACGGTTGCGATCCGCCCCTGGCCCGTAACTGCCCCGGTAAGGATAGATGTATTGCTGGTAATACTGCCCGATATTGGCATCGATCGTTTCGGCCTCCCCATCCGGGTAGTTGTTGTCGCCGGTGGTGATGATCAGATCCGGCCCCCAAGATTGGATGAGCTGGGCGACCCGGGCTTCGGCGTCACCTGCCAGGCCGTAATCACCGATCACCGCAAACCGCAGGGGAGTTTCCGGCGCCGCAGTGGTGGTTGGCGGTGTGACCGAATCGGTTCCCACCGCCGCTGGAGGTGTAATTGGGGTAGATGTCAGCGTTGCGGGGATGGCCAGGTCTGGGAGAGGAGTCCCCGTGTTCTGGAGGGTAGGCGGAGGGGCAAGAAGCGTGGGAGCTGGGAGGCGCGTGCAGGCTGCCAGAATCAGGCCGAGGCAAACCAGAGCAATTACCCCGTGGAGCTTGTGTGAGGTGTAGGGGCGGCGAGGGATCATAACGACGATTGTAGCCGATAACCGGGGTATTTACGGCGGAGGGTCGATGTTCCAGGTCTGGTAGAGTTCATCCAGCGGGTATCCGGCAGCCGTTTCAAAAGCCGCCAGCAGGTCTTTACCGGCCGCGATTCGATAGCGGTAAGTCTCGAAATAGCTGTGTAAGGCGCCAAAAAAAGCCTCGTCGCCGATTTCCTGGCGTACAGCATCGAAGAACAGCGCTCCCTTTGCATACACGATCCCGCCATAAGCATTGGGACTGGCGCTGTTCTCAAAATAAGCCAGGCTCCCGGAGATCGGGTGGTCGCCGCCGCTGTCCAGGCTGCGCTGGTAACGATCGCGATAATAACTCATCAAACCGTTTACCCCGGGCTTCCCCTGGGCAGCTTCCAGGTACAGGCCAGAAGTATAGCTCGCCAGGGCTTCGTCCAGCCAGGGTTCGGCAAATACATCGTTCCCGACCAGGTTGTACCACCACTGGTGAGCCACTTCATGAGCCGTAGTCAGCGCGAAACCGGGTTCCATGTAATCCGCATACTGGGAGCTGCCGACCAGGAATATCCCGGGGTACTCCACCCCGGCGGCGTTTTTCATCGGTGCATCCACAACATCCAGCTCCGTGTAGGGGTATACACCAAACCGGTGGTTGAACGATTCGACTGCCTGGATGGCGATCTCCAGAGCACGCTGCCCGCCGGATTCATGTCCGGGTAGATAGTATGAATTGATCCGGGTGCCACCAGCCTGGCCCTGAAGGCTGGCGAAGTGCGGGCTGGTGATGATGAAAAAGTCGCGCGCTGGACCGCTCTCTAACAGATATTGCTGGCGGTTGCCCACTGGCCCGGATTGTTGGGTTACCCCTGTGCTGACCAGCACCTGGTCCGGGGGGAGCAGGATCTCAACCGTATAGCTGGCGATATCGCTGAATACCGAATCACCCATATATGAGACTGGATCCAGATGCCAGCCCTGCTCATCGTACACCGCCAGGATGGGATACCAGCTCGCCAGCGCCATCACTTCGTCAGTGGAATTGTAGATGCCGTACCCGCTGGCGTTTTCTCCGCCGCCGAAATCTTGTGGAACCTGTCCCTCAAAGCTCAGGTTGATCTGGGCGACCCCTCCGGGCTCCAGATTTTTCCCCAGGCTCACCTGCAGGACAGTATCCTCCTGGGAGAGCTGGAG
>JAJZSS010000189.1 GCA_021849525.1 Chloroflexota bacterium | reverse complement strand
TGGCAAAACTGCGAATGCAGAAGGACTCCTACGAGATCGAACAGATGCGAGCGGCGGTGCAGATTGCTCAAAAAGCCCTCCAGGCAACTCTGACTGCGATCAAGCCCGGAATGAGCGAGCGCGAGATCGCCGCAGAGCTGACAAGCCAGATCTATCGCAACGGCTCGGATGCTGAGCTGCCTTTCAATCCAATTGTCTCAGCCGGCCCCAATGGCGCCAACCCACATGCCACACCCACCAACCGCTTGCTGGTTCCAGGTGACCTGCTGGTGGTGGATTGGGGAGCCAGTTACAACAGCTATTTTTCAGATCTAACGCGCACGTTTGCGATCGGCGCGCCTGCACCTGAATATGCCCACATCGCGGAGATCGTCCAGGCAGCCAACACTGCAGCCAGGGAGCTGGCCGCGCCGGGGATCACCGCCGAACAGGTGGATCAGGCAGCCAGAGAGGTGATCGCAGCGGCCGGGTATGGGGAGTATTTTATCCACCGCACCGGGCATGGCCTGGGGATGGAAATCCACGAGCCACCTTATATTCGCAGCGGCAATCCTCTGGTCCTCCAGCCGGGGATGACGTTCACCATCGAACCGGGGATTTATCTTCCCGGGAAGAATGGCGTGCGCATCGAAGATAATATGGTGATCACCAAATCCGGCGCCGAATCGCTCAGCGACCTGCCCCGCCAGCTTATCCAGATCGGTTAGAATGGCCAACGGGATAAGGATCGGCGGCCACACAATACGGTATAAATCACATTATTGAATTCATGGTTATGATTAACCTCACTCCTGCATGAATAAAAACCTGTTACTGCTGGCTTTATCGATGTTTATCTGGGGCATCGGAGAAGGCATGTTCATATTCCTGCAACCTCTCTACCTGCAGGAGTTAGGCGCCGATCCGATCGCCATTGGGACCATACTCAGTGGGTTCAGCATGGTGATGGCGATCGCCCATCTACCTGCCGGCTACCTGGCGGATAAAATCGGGCGGCGGCCCCTCATCTGGCTTTCCTGGGGTCTGGGAATCCTGGCAACCGGCGTAATGGCCCTGGCAACGTCATTAAATGGATTTGTGATTGGACTCCTCCTTTACGGCCTGACCTTTTTCGTCATGTCACCGTTAAACTCATATGCCTCCGCGGCGCGCGGTAAGCTGACAGTTGGACAGGCTATCATGCTACTCTCCAGTGTGTTCAACCTGGGTATGGTGATTGGTCCCTGGCTGGGCGGTATCCTGGGTGGCGCTTACGGGCTGCGCTCGATTTTTTATGTTGCGTTTGGGGTCTTTATCCTTGCAGCTATTGTAGTGCTTTTTATCGCTCCCCAGCCGGTTGAAACCCGGCACCCCGGCCATCCAAGCCTGAGTATTTTGAAAAACCAGCAGCTGCTCGTCTATTCGGGAATTGTATTATTTACCGTGGTGGCGCTGTATCTACCCCAGCCACTCTCCCAGAATTACCTGCACAACGAGCTTGGATTAAGCATCCAGGCCATCGGCCGGCTGGCATCCGTGGCTGGGCTTGGCGTTGCGGGAGTCAGTTACCTGGCAAGCAGGATGGAACCCCGCCTGGGGATCATTCTCGGGCAGCTCGCAGTTGGTGGATTTGCTTATATCTTGTGGCGAGGATCGGGAATCGCCTGGCTGGCGATGGGTTATTTTCTCCTCGGTGGATATAAGACTGCCCGTGCATTGATCTCAGCCCAAACCAGCCAGCTTGTGCACACCTCCAATCTGGGGTTTGTTTTCGGAGTGACCGAAACCGTCGGGTCGATTGCCACGATCCTGGCTTCGCTGCTGGCAGGGGTTCTGTACCAGTCTGCAGCGCCTCGCGTCTACATGGTCAGTCTGGCTTTAATTGCACTCTCAATCCTGATTAGCTGGCGGTTTCTCCCAGCTCACCATCCTTCCCATGTAATATCATTGGAACCTAGCACACCACTTCGCAAGGATTAAAAATACCCCAGCTTGAAAAACCGGGGTATTTGTTTGGCACCAGTGCAGCCAGGCGTCGCCCAGCGGGTTTATTCTTCTTTCTTATCTGCCAACTCTTTCTGGCGGGCATTGATTACGTCCTGCTGCAAATGGGCAGGCACAACTTCATAGTGAGAAAGTTCCATGGTAAAGACACCCCGACCACCGGTAATCGAGCGAAGATCGGTCGTGTAGCGCTGCATTTCGGCCAGCGGCACCTGGGCGGTAACCACTGAATGGCCTTTTTCGGTATCCATACCCTGCACACGGGCCCGCCGGGTATTCAGGTCGCCCAGGATATCGCCCATATTTGCTTCAGGGACGACAATCCGCACATTCATGATTGGCTCGAGCAACACCGGGCCGGCATCCTTGACCGCCAGCTTGAAAGCTTCGCGCCCGGCAATTTCGAAAGCGACTGGCTTGGAGTCAACCGGATGCTCTTTGCCATCATAGACCGATACTTTAACGTTTTTCAAGGGGTAACCAGCAATCGCGCCTTCTTTCATGACGCTCTTAATGCCCTTTTCGATCGCCGGCATATAACTGTTGGAGACTGAGCCGCCGAACACATCATTCGAAAAGGCGTAATCTTCTTCTTTGAGTGGCTCGATGCGCATGGCAACTTCGCCGAACTGACCAGCGCCGCCGGTCTGCTTTTTGTGCCGGTAAGTCGCCTGTCCACCCTTGGTGATCGTTTCCCGGTAAGGAACCCTGGGCAACTCTGTCAGCATCGAGGTCTGGAATTTTGTCTCGGCTTTGCGGATGGCAACGTCGATATGTTGATCGCCCATCCCGAGCAAAATCGTCTGATTGGTGCTGGGTTCATTGTGCCAGGAAAGGGTCATATCCTCTTCTACCAGGCGGGTCAGGGTCGAGCTGAGTTTGGCAGAATCGGTCTGTGTCTTCGGAGTAACCGCCACCTGGTAGAGGGCGTGCGGGTAAGAAGGCACGGGCAGAGTCAGCGGATGCGTCTTATCGCACAGAGTATCGCCGGTGGAAGTCAACGAGAGCTTGGAAACGGTACCAATATCCCCGGAATGGACGATTTTGACTGCGATTTGTTCTTTTCCGCGCAGGTCGTGCAGTGTTCCCAGGCGCTCTTCAACGCCCTTATTCTGGTTCCAGACCCGCGAGTCCGAGCTGACTACCCCGGAATAGACCCGGAAATAGGTGATTTTACCGACAAAGGGATCGGCAGTTGTCTTCCAGACATAAGCAGCCAGAGGACCGCTGTCCGAGGCCACCAGTTTTTCTTCGCCATCTTTTCCATGGGCCACTGCAGCCGGTACATCCTTCGGTGAGGGCAGTAAGTCGATCATGGCGTCAATCAGGCGCACCAGACCAATCTCCGCCCCGCCGGCGCCAACCAGAACCGGGATGTACGTACCAGATTCCAGAACTTTACGCAGACCCCGTGAAATTTCTTCAGCGCTTAATTCTTCACCTTCCAGATATTTCTCCAGTAAGGCATCTTCGCCTTCAGCGGCAGCTTCAATCAGTGCCATGCGTGCTGCTTCAGCGTCATCTTTTAATTCACCCGGGATCTCCTGCGCCGATTTCCCTGCCCCAGCATATGCTTTCATCGTCAGCAGATCGATGATCCCTTTGATTGCCGCGCCTTCTCCCCAGGGAAGCTGCAAGGGTAATAAGCGCATCTCGCTGATCGCCTGGACAGAATCCAGCGCCTTACGGAAGTTGGCATTATCCCGGTTCATTTTATTAATATAGATGAACCGGCGCAAATTGAACTGGTCACAATAATCCAGGGCTATTTCAGTACCCACTTCGGCGCCGCTGACCGCATCCACCAGGACCAGAGCGCTATCGGCTACGCGCAAGGCTGAGATGACCTCGCCAACAAAATCGGTGTAGCCCGGGGTATCCAGCAGGTTGATTTTATGGTCGCGGTACTCGATGGGTACGATAGAAGTTGATAAAGAAATTCCCCGCCGTACTTCTTCCTCTTCGTAATCTGAAACCGTGGTTCCATCCTCAATCTTGCCCAGACGGGTAGAGCCACCTGTGGTATGTAACAACGCTTCGGCTAACATTGTCTTACCCGCTCCGCCGTGCGAGACCAGGGCGATATTGCGGATGAACTCAGTGGTGTACTCTTTCATTATTGACCCTTCCTAAAGGTGAAATCAGACAATCGTGAATTGTAAGTGAAATCCACGTCCTTGTCAAAGAGACTTTTGCTCCTGTACCCCAGCCATGAGCAGACCCAGCCGCTCGGGGGTAGCTTCTTCCCGGGGAACGACATCCATGATCCGGCCTTCATAAATTACTGCAATCCGGTCTGAGAGCGCCAGGATTTCATCCAGATCTTCCGAGATCAGCAGGATAGCCGTTCCTTTTTCGCGCTCCTCAAGCAAGCGCATATGAACATATTCCGTTGCCCCGATATCCAGACCGCGGGTTGGCTGAGCGGCGATTAAAACCCGCGGTGAGCGCGAAAGCTCACGCGCCAGGACAACTTTCTGAATATTGCCTCCGGAAAGATGCCGGGCCTGCGTATCCCGCGAAGGGGTTCTGATTCGAAAAAAATCGATCAGTTTATCGGCGAACAACCCGATCACGCGATGGCGCATCAGGCCTTTGCGAGCAAAAGGCTCACGGTTATGGTCGCGCAAGATCATGTTTTCGCTGATCGAGAATTCCTGCACCATTCCATCTTTCATGCGTTCTTCTGGGATGTAGGACATCATTTTATGGGTTAGCTGACCCGGGGTGAGACCCAACACCATCTCACCTTCCAATAGCACCTGGCCACCGGTCGCAGGGCGTAATCCGCACACCACTTGAGCCAGCTCGCGCTGCCCATTTCCAGATACCCCTGCCAGACCCATAATTTCGCAGCCGTGTACCTGTAAATTCACACCCCGCAGGCCCGCGGTACCCAGATCGCTTTGCGCCTTAAGATCACGCAGCTCCAACAAAATATCGCCGCAGGGAACACCGCTTTTTATTGGCACCATCCGGACTTCCCGCCCAACCATCATTTGCGCCAGATCGGACTTGGTCGCCCCAGCAGTAGGACGAGTGGCGACCAATTTACCATCCCGCAGCACCGTC
>JAJZSS010000188.1 GCA_021849525.1 Chloroflexota bacterium | reverse complement strand
CTTCGTCCAGGGCGGGTTCGCTGATCCCCTGGTGCAGGCAAATGAGCTTGGCTGCCCGATTAACTAATCAGTAAACCTCTTCTCATTTCCAAAGAGCGATGGGACTTGCGTTTCCATCGCTCTTTATTATTAGCTTTTTTTGGTATCCGTCAGGCAGACAATTCGGAAATGGATGTGAACTTTCTGTTGGAAGGCTCAATGATAATTATCGGCAACTGAATCGTATTATCTGACAATTTAGATATAATTTAGTTTTTATAGTTATGAAAGAATGTCCGCCAATTCGGTAGCCGTGTAATTAGCAACCCAATAAATTCAGTCGCTACGCTGGCAGAAAGGATCGTTTAGCATGCTTAACCTGAACTCGGTCATGATTGGAACGAAGCAGCCCAAAGTCCTGGCAGCTTTCTATGAAAAAGTTCTCGGACAACCAGCAGGTATGGTTGACGAAGAATATGGTTTCTATGGCTGGCAAGCGGGGGCAGCCAATTTATCCGTTTTAGATCACTCCGAAATGGTCGGTCGCACAAAGGATCCGGGACGGATCATGTTTAATTTTGAAACTCCACAGGTCAAAGAGGAATTTGAGCGAATTAAAGCCCTTGGAGGTGTGGTCATAAAGGAACCATACGAAATGGGGGGTGGATGGATTGCAACCCTGGCTGATCCGGATGGAAATTACTTCCAGCTGGTAACCCCGATGGGATGATAGAGGGAGAATCGAGGAATGGGAAGCAGCGCAAGAAGTACCCCAGATATCACCAAACGAGAATGGAATGTTTTAAGCAGAATATTGCGCAGGTTACGCATCCATTCCCTTAAGGATCAACTGCCAGTATCCGACATCCACCCACTGTCCGAATTTATAGCCAATTTCTTTAAATTCGGCAACTTTGCGAAATCCAAACTTCTCATGGAGCCGGATGCTGGCTTCATTGGGCAAGGCAATGCTGCCAATCACCCCATGCACTTTTTTTAGGCGTAGTTCGGCCAATAAAGCCTCATAAAGTTGCGATCCGAATCCGGCACCCAGAAAGGCAGGATCAAGATAAACCGTGCTCTCGACTGTGTAACGGTAAGCAGAACGGTCTTTCCACGGGGAGGCATAAGCGTATCCAACAATCCTGCCTGATAACTCGACAACCAGCCAGGGTAATTGTGCGGAAGAAACATCAGCCATCCGTCTGGTAATTTCCTGAGCAGCTACAGGCTGTTCCTCAAATGTGATTACGGTATTGAGAATGTAGTGATTATAGATATGTGCGATGATCTCCGCATCATATGGAAGTGCAGAACGGATCACGGTATCTCCTGGCAGTTTATCGACCATATTGGCCTTATTTTTTCTCAACTTCAACCCACATCTGGTTTCCATCCGTCATCAACTCAATCCAACCATTCTGATCGGTGCGCAGTAGAGTGAAGCCCTGCAACGCTTTAAGCGTCTCTGGAGAAGGCAATTCTTCGCGATTTCCCGCAGTAACGCTGAGCAAGACTACCTGTGGCTGCAAGGTGGTAAATAACTCGGGTGGATTCAAAGGCGCGTACCCATTATCTGGCAGCAACAGAGCACTCAGCGGAGCCAGATCCTGGCGAGCAAGGAGCGCTTCCAGAGCATTGAAATCTATCCCGACGGGAAGAAGCGCTCGGAATTCCTTCCATTCCAGCAGAAAAACCGCACCACGGGTGGTAATCACCAGAAATTCCAGGCGCGCCCCATCTCCCAGATCCAGCGCCTGACCTACCTGAGGTTCAATCAATTCCAGCTGATCCTCTCCCAGCTGGCGGTAAAGCGTGCGGGCGCTGGCGCTGCCGGCAGTTGGCCCCGCCCATAAGACTGCGCCAGGCGGATAGCGTACAATGGTTACCGGCAGTGCCCCGATTTGTTCGTCGCGTGTGCCACTCACCACCAGCCAGTCGAGACGCCGGTTAATTAATGGCAGGCGCCGACCTAATTCGGACGAAAGCTGGCTGGCACGCGCCCCGCCGTTAATCAGTATATGCCGACCGGTGCGTGTCTGGATCAAGAGCGCTTCTCCACCCCCAGTATCCAACAATGTGAGGTGCAGGCGCTCATCTGGCGCACGGAGTGCTGACCGCCAGACCAAGGATGTCAGCACAATCAGAGTCAGCAAGCCCACCGATGCTGCTTTGCCGCCCAGCAGATCAGCCAGCCGGCGGAGCAGGTTAATTAGCGGCTCCCAGAAGAGGCCTGCTGCCAGAATCAGAGCAGTATAGCCCAATAGAATAACCGGCGAAATCGGGCCAGTGCTCCAGGCGGCACCAGGCACTCGCTCCAGCAGCTCAACGACCGCAATGGTATAGCGCATGAAAGGCCAGGCGAACCAGGCAAAAAAATGCCCAAGCGATTGAACAAGAACGCCACTCAGCAATGCCATACCACCGCTCGCCATGACCACCGGCTGAGCCGGCAGAATTAATGGATTAGCCAGCAGACCGATGGCGGAAAGCCGCCCGAATTGCGCCAGGATTACCGGTAGGGTGGTCAATTGAGCCGCCATAGTGAATAACACATACTCCCCGATCGGGCCTGTCAAACGCGCCGCCCAGCCTTCCCCCCACCAGCGGGTTATCATCCGGGAAAAGGTCTCTGAAAATGGAACCGCGAATAATACCAGGCCCAGCGTCGCCATGAATGAAAGCTGGAAGCTGACATCCCAAAGAATTGTTGGAGTAATCAGCGCCATGATCGCTGCCACAAAAGCCAGGCTGTTCAAGCCATTCGGCGTGCGCCCAAAAGGAGCTGCGAACAACGCCACGCCACCCATGATGGCGGCGCGCACTACCGCGGCATCCCAACCAACCAGAAAAGCATAACCCAGGACCAGGATTGTACTCAACCCGGCGACCCAAAAGCGCCGGCGGGCATCCAATAAGCGCCCCAGGGTCAGCGCAATAAAACCGGCGAGGATCGCAATATTCGATCCACTGATCGCGATAATATGGGCAGTGCCCGTATCTCGAAAGGCAGCTGCCAGGTCCGCAGGAATCCCTGTCTCCACCCCTAAAAGGATGCCAGCCAGCAGCGAGGCTTCCGGGTCCTGCCAAAACGTATAGACCAGATCGAGAGCGCGCTGGCGTAAATGATAGGCAGCCGCAATCAGGCTACTACCTTCCTCTGATCCCACATGCAGGATATTGCCGGTTGCCATATACGCATAGATCCCCTGGCGCGCCAGATACTGGCGATAGGAAAAACCTTCCTGATCAGGCGGATCGACCAGGTAACCCTCCAGGCGCAATCGATCGCCATACTCCCAGCGTAAACCAGGGTCAGATCGGACCAGCAGCCGCCCCTCTACAGCTATTTCCCGATCTTGACCGGACACATTTATCCAGTCCACCTGGAATCGCAAGAGGCTATACTGGTCGCGCAGGTCCGGAGGCTCCACCAACCAGCCTTCCAGAACGATAGATGCTTTTGTTTCGTTATAAAATGCCAGGTCGTTGGGGCTTATCGAGGGCTGCGCAGCCTGGTAGCGCGCCCCGCCCAGGCAAAGAGCGACCAGCAACCAGGGAGTTGCAATGCGCATGCGTGCAATCGCTTTCCGAATACTGACGATTCCACGCACACCCCACAATGGAAGACAGCCAAAAAGCCACCCCAGGGCTCTGCCCCAGTGTTCCCATGAAAATAGAGAAATGTGCCAGGAAAAGACTGCTAAGAGAAAAGCCAGCCCGGCCAATGCCAGCCAGACCTGAATTGCCAGGGGTTGCAGCGCGGCCAGCAAGATCCCTGCCAGAAACGATATAGACAACCAGAAGAGCGGCATCGATGTGTTTACGAAGCAGTGAAAACAGAAGACCGAGGATAGGGTTGGGATGAACGCAGCCAGTTAAACCTGGGTGCGAAGGTTCAATCGGTCAAGCGGGTTTGCGCCAGGGGATCAGCATCGGCGTGCGCTCCCTGTATTCCAGATACGCCTGTCCAAATTCCAATACCAGTTTGCGTTCTTCATAAAGTGCACCAATCACCAGATAGAGCGACAAACCAATATTTAGCGCCAGACGGTTGACTGTCATTTCGGTCAGCAGCCAGATAAAAATCAGCCCTGCTGTATAGAGTGGATGGCGCACCCAACGATAAAAACCGCTCACGACCAGGCGCGGCGAGTCAGGCGATTCGCTAACCAGCTGCCGAAAACCTAAAAAATGCCATACGTCGGTGTGCAGGATTCCAGCCATAAGGGCGACCAGCGCCAGAAATTGCCCAGCCAGCATCAGGGTTGACCACGGGGATGGGATCGTATAGAGGGGTCGGTCTGGTAGAAGCACAACCAGAGCCAGCACCGGCAGAAAGGTTATCACTGAGAACACATTGTAGATTAACCGATAATAACGACTGGCAGCAGCCCCCCACCGCTGCCCGGCGCGAGCCTTTGCCCACACAGAGGCTGTCAACGAATGAACAAAACCCCACAAAACAACTCCCAAAAATACCAGGACAGGATAAAGAAGATTCATGATCCGGGAGGCGATTCCTCGGGAAGGTTTTTGGGCGACCAAAGATGGAGCAATTTGCCGGCTGGCGACCGCGCCAGAGCAGCCCAGCGACCCACATTCAGCTCAACCTCGGCCAGGGCTGCTGTAGGCAGGGCGGTTACTTCCCCGGTTAAGATGTTCAGCAGCGTCTCCAGATCCGGGTTGTGGCCCACCACCAGTACGACCCGGTTATCCTCCGGCAAGCCTTGCAGCCAGTGTACATAAGCCTCTGGACCGCCGCCGTAAAAATCGCCTACTTGTTTGATGGGGTGTTGATACCCGCAGGCTTCGGCAGCCAGGCGAGCTGTCGTTTTCGCACGCTCGGCAGGCGAAGAGGCAATCACATCCGGAATGAGACTCTGCTGCTTCATCCACCGTCCCATCCGCGGCGCATCGCGCAGGCCACGCTTATTTAATGGACGATCAATATCTGCCAGATCGGGATGGTCCCAGCTCGATTTGGCATGGCGTAAGATCAATAACCTCTTCATGCCCACCTCGCTTACAGACCCATATTACCAGGCAGGTGGGGTTTACGAAACACCCCACCTGCAGTTTACCTCCAA
>JAJZSS010000187.1 GCA_021849525.1 Chloroflexota bacterium | reverse complement strand
CCGCCTCCGGAGTAATAATCCGCCTGGGTAGTAAATGGCATGTCCTCCCCCGCCAGCACTGCCGGCGCGCCTGCGCGGACATTCACCTGGAATTCCGGGCGGCGGTATTCGGCGACATTGAAGCTCACGCTGCCAATATCTGCCGTATCCGCCGTCTGTCCAGGGAAGCGTACCCGGATCGAGTAAGCCCCCAGAGCAGCGCCGGGATCGATCATCCAGCGCCCGTCAAAACTGCCCAATGCCGATAGGGAGAGGCTTTCGCGATACACCTCGTCCTCGAAGCTTTCGATGGTCACTTCCACCTGCGCCGCGTCGGGCAGGGAATAATCCAGGTCATCATCCATGCGCACGATGCCTTTGAAGTATACCGGCTGCCCGGGACGGTAGATAGGCCGCTCGGTGTAAACGTAAGCCGTTGGCTGGTTGGGTGGGGCGTAATAGCTGCCCCAGATTCCATAGTCCCACAGCGAGACTCCGCTGTTCCAGTATGAAGAAGCAAACGCCAGGGTATCGCCCGCCTGCTCGGGATCGGTCATCACAAAACGCACGGTATAGGGGTCTTTGGGCGCCGGCAGATTGCTGAGTTTCAGGCTGCCGTCTGCTCCGGTTTCTCCCTGCCCGATTGGCTTGAAATTATGGTCGTAGGCAATGATCGACACTCCGGGAAGCGGCTCGCCGCTTTCCAGATCGGTGAGCCAGACCAGCTCTTCATCGCCAGCCGATTTGAATGCCAGGTTGGCAGTACTGACCAGTAATAAGCGCGTATCCACATACAGCCCATACTGATAGACATTCGGAGAATCTAAAGTCAGGAAATAAAATCCAGGCTCCAGGGGTTGCTCACCACCCTCCGTAAGATCAAACAGATGCAGCTGGCGCTCGTTCAAGCGCGCCGTGCTCCTCTGTTCTGCTTCCCACACCAGGTCGCTGGCCGGCGGCTGGTAATCTGAGCGTGAGCGGCTGCCATTCTCCAGCTGGGTAAATAGTTCGGGCGTCAGGCGATATAGCTGCAGGCTCACCGAGCTTACATTGCGGTAAGTGAGATAGAACTCCTGCGGTCCAGCCGCGCGCAGCATAACCGGCTGGTAAGGCATCTGCAGGGCTGCCTCGGGCTGCATGGCAGCCGTCGTAAAGCGGATCTCGCTACCTTTTGTGGTCTCATTTCCATAGATATCCTGCATGCCGGGCAGCAGGCGTATTGTATATTGGGTCGAAGGGCGCAAGAAGCTTGCCCCAAAGGTCCGGTCCCATTCATTGAACCACCACTGAGGGTCTTCTTCTGGGGCAGGGGAAATCGTGATGCGTGATTTTACCGACTCAATATTCATGGGGGAGGCGAACTGGATCGAAAAATAAGAAGTGTAATTGGCCTGGCGCGAGCCGTTGAACGGTTTCGTGGACAGCACAGCCGGGGCAGGAATGGTAGAAAAGCGGTAATTCAGGCCCGCGCTCAACGCTCCGCCATTTTCAGCCTGAGCCTCCGGGGCGAGGACCAGGTCATAGGTTGTACCCAGCGCCAGGCGCTGCGTGGGGGTGATCACCAGGGTCTGGGCATCCTCGCTCCAGGTGGTCTGCAGCAGCGCCGGCTCACCGTTCTGGCTGGTCAGGCTCAGGGCAGCTTCGGTGCTGGTAGCATCCATCGGCTGGCGGAAGTAGATGCGAAAGAATTCGTCCAGCAAGATATTCCCTTTGGCATACGGCGGATTGACCTCGCCGCTGCCCAGCTCGTAAGACGCCAGGCTGGGCGCAGCAGTGCTGAACTCCCAGGTGTAATCTTCCGCCAGGCTGGAGGAACCGGTAGCGTCCGCCAGGCCAGACTGGACAGTGACGGTGTAGTTTACGCCGCCTCTGAGCTGGCGGGTGGGATAGAAGTTATACACCGAGGTGTTGACCCACTCCCCTTTGCCTGGCGTCTCCGGAATGAGCGCCAACGGCTGGGGGAGATCCCCCCGCTCTTCTACAATCGTCAATGGAATTACCGGGCGATTGAAAATCACGGTGATCCCCGCATCCCCGGTGACCTCGGTTGCCGACTGGGCCGGGAATACCTGGCTGACTTGCAGCTCACCCACAGTATTGAACTCGAGATTTAACGGCTCGCGCAAGGGCTCGCCGGCCGCGCTGAGGGCGGTGGTCCCCAGGCTGGCGCGATAGACTGCTCCTGTCTCCCAGCCCTCGGCTGGCGTGAAGCGCAGTCTGCGCCCGTCCTGCCAGCTCAGATCGCCGTTTACTGCCTCGCCTTCCGGTCCAGTCACCTGCCAGGCTCTGGCTGTAGCGGCAGAGTCCATCGATTGGTCGAACTCCACCTCGATCGCTCCGTCCAGAGGCATCTCCTGCCCACCTGCCGGGGTGTAGTTCAAGACCACCGGCGGGATCGGCGCGCCCTCGTCCCAAGCCGTAAATTCAGGAGTTGGGGTCAGGCTTGGCTCAGCCGGCGCACCGGTAGGGCTTGCGGTCGGCTTTCCCGGCTTGCAGGCAGCCAACAGAATCGAAGTGATGATGACCAGCCCCAAGGCCCGCATAATTTTTGATGGGTGAATAATAAGTCGTTTTGAGTGAATGGTTTTTTGGGGAGAATTTTGATGTGGGATCACGACCGACCTCCAGATTTAAACCGGACAGTTACCCGAAAAAGAGCGCGCCGCCAGGCTTGTTCTGACGGCAATTAGATGAGCCAGGACTACATGCATCAGACGTCACTGGCGAGAAAAACGTTCCAGAATGAATAAATCGAGTATAGCATAAAAGGCTGGCGGATTATTCATCCCCGCCGAAGAAGAATTTTGCCTGTGTTTCGCCGGGGGATCCTTAAAGTTTGCAGTGCTCTGATACAATAAACTCGCCCGAATGGAAACGCTATCTACAATCACGAACGGGAGCACCAGGATGAATCCGATGCGCATGCTGTACATTCATGGGTTGGAGGGAACCAGCCAGGGCGTCAAAGCCCGGTTATTGCACCAACTCTTCCCCGAGATGCTCATCCCGGATTTCAGCGGCGACCTGGAAACCCGCATGGCCGCCCTGGAAGCAGTCTTAGGGACCCAGACCGGTTGGCTGCTGGTCGGCTCCAGTTTTGGCGGGCTGATGGCTGCCCTGTTTGCCACCAGGCACCCTGCCCGGGTACACCGCCTGGTGCTCCTCGCCCCCGCCCTCATCTGGCCGACTTTTGCCAGCCAGCCCCCTCCTCCCATCGCCGTGCCCACCGTCATCTACCACGGCCGCCAGGATGCGATTGTGCCGATCGATATCGTCCAGAAGCTGGCGCAGCAGGTATTCACCCATCTGGAATTTCACGCCGTCGACGACGACCATGGTTTATATAAGACAATCCACGATCTGGATTGGAAATCTCTTCTGGCTGTTTAAAACCCTGGTCGATACACAAAGGACGGCGTGGTATGTGGTACAACGGGATCATGGCCTGGATATTGAAATCCCCTTTTCACCCCTTGTTAAGTAAAAACACGCTGTTGCTGGAATATACTGGCCGGCGGAGTGGTAAGGCGTTTGTAACGCCTGTGAATTATGTCCGCACAGGAGAGGAGCTGATGGTCACCAGCCAGCGCCACCGTACCTGGTGGCGAAATTTTATCGGTGGTGCGCCTGTGCGCCTCTGGCTGGCAGGAGAGCAGGTCAATGCCCGGGCCATTACCCAGGTTGATCCTGATGAGGTCGTTCAGTCCCTGCAAAAATACCTGACCGCCGCGCCTCAAATCGCCAGATACTTCCAGGTAAGTCTGGACGAACAAGGACGCCCAAAGTCAGCAGAGGTGGAGCTGGCTGCCCTGAGCCGGGTAGCTGTGCGTATTTTATTCAATTCAAATAAAGATCAGTGATTCAATAATAAAGCTTTCAACCATACCAGTGACAGTTACTTTAAGCGAGCGTTTTCCCCGATCCGTTCCGCGAGCAAAGCTTCGATCTTAACAACTTCCAGCGGCTTCGACACAAAATACCCCTGTCCATATCCACAGCCCAGCGCGTGCAGTTGCTCGAACTGCTCCTCGGTCTCTACCCCCTCAGCTACAACCACTACATCCAACCGCTGCGCCAGCATCACAATCGCCTGGACAATTTTCAACTGAGAATTATCTACCGACATCTTTTTTACAAAAGACTGGTCAATTTTCAGGGCGTTGACCGGGAACTGGGAGAGATAGCTCAAAGATGAATAACCGATTCCAAAATCATCGATCTGTAGTTGGACGCCCAGGGCCTGCAGCTTGCGAAACACTTCGCTGGTCAGCAGGTTCGTCTCCATGACGATATTCTCGGTAATTTCTAGCTTGAGGCAGCCGGGGGTTAAATGGGATTCCTCGAGCACACTCTGAATGTAATCGACTAAATCTGGCTTAGAAACATGTTTGCCCGACAAATTTACGCTGATCGTCAATGGAGGCTGGATTGGATAATGCTCGTGCCAGGCTTTCATCTGCAGGCAGGACTGGCGTAATACCCAGCGATCAATCGGGATAATCAGACCCGATTCTTCGGCGATAAACAGAAATTCGGCCGGGTTCAGGATACCGCGCGTGGGATGCGCCCAACGAACCAGCGCTTCAAACCCGGTTACCCGCCGGTCACCCAACGCCACAATGGGCTGGTAATGAATCACAAACTCTTCCTGCTCGATCGCCCGGCGCAGCTCAGTCTCGATCAGCAAGCGTCTCGAAATCTGCACCCGCATATCCGGCTCAAAGATTTCTGAACGCGCCCGTCCATGCGCTTTGGCGCTGTACATGGCAATATCAGCATCCCGCAGAACATCTTCAGGGCGCACGTAGTTCAACCCACCCGAAACAATACCGATGCTGGTACTGATAAACACCTGGTGATCCAGCACAGTGATCGGTGTTTTGAGCTTTTCGTGGATCCATTCGGCAACTCGCATGGCACCTTGCAGGTTATTGATATCTTCCATCAAAATCACAAACTCATCCCCGCCCAGACGCGCCACTGTGTCCGTAGAGCGCAGACCGCTGCCAAGCATTTTGCCGATAATCACCAGGAGCTGGTCTCCCAGCATATGGCCCAGGGTGTCGTTGATATCTTTGAACCGGTCCAGGTCC
>JAJZSS010000186.1:4464-5075 GCA_021849525.1 Chloroflexota bacterium | reverse complement strand
TGCAAGCCATACCTATCTGCTTACATACGCCACCCGCGCCAAGCTGGCTGAGGATAAATTTCTCGAACGCTGGGTGCGCGTGGTCGCAGACGATGCCGGTAAAATCATCAAAATTTCGACCTCGAAGTGAGCCATGAGCCTGAATACTATTCCTCAACGGATCGAGCTGGTGATGTGGATGACCTCCACCCACCTGATGAAAACCTCCACCCTGGTTGCCCGGTCGGTCGTGCTGGGGCATGATTTCTACCACTGGTTGACCACCCATCGCACAAACTCAAAAATCTTATTATTAGCCCTCGCGGGATTATGTATCGGTTTTGTCAGCGGACTGCTCTACCTGGGAATCCATTAATGTCCCTCCTGAAGCGTGTTTTTCTCCTGACGGTTTTTCTCGTCTGCGTGGGCGGTGGTTTCCTCCTGGCGATCAACCTGGGAGCTCCCGGACAGGCCAGGAGCCTGCCGGAAATCCAGAGTCCCATCCAGCCGGGGCAGAAAGGCGTGGCAGCCAATGGTCAGCGCAATTTACTGCTGGTCGGGGTCGATTCCTTCGACTCGACCAACCCACAGCTCAAAAGCGTCTGGCTGGTTTTGCAAATCGCTACCAACAG
>JAJZSS010000186.1:0-4454 GCA_021849525.1 Chloroflexota bacterium | reverse complement strand
TTACGCTGCTGCCGCTATTCCCCACCCCGGATTCGCAAGCGCTGGTAGCCCAAGAGGTGCTCCAGGCCAGCTTTGGCCTGGACAGGAGCGGTGCGGTCCTGCCGGCTTTCTTCGAAGCCATCCATGCCGCCGATTTCTGGTGGAGTAATTATGTCGTGCTCGATCAGGCTGGTCTGGCGAAGATGATCGATATGGGCGGTGGGATTGACCTGGGCAAAGGCGCAGAGAGCGGCGATCAGGCTCTCAAATCTTTGATGTCTCCCCAGGCAGGGCCGGCTGCGGCTCTGCATTCTCAGGCAGTCATTTTGCAGGCAATCTGCTCGCAGAACGCCGAACAACTGCTCAAGCTGGATGCAAAGCACGTCTTCCAGCTCCTGGGCGGACACCTGCGCACCGATCTCGAGATCGAGCGCTTCATTCAAGAGTGGCAGATGCCGCTGATCCCGGCTGGGCGCCCGTCCTGTGAGTTCCCTACTCTGCAGGCCAGCCAGAACCAGATTGGCGCACAATAGCATCTGTGTTCATTCCTCCTCTCCAATCTTATCGGTCGAGTAACCCACAGACCCGGCGACCTCTCCCGGGTCTGTGGGTTTAATTCACCGCCCGGCAGCGATTGGCATTCTTCTTGCAACATTGGGGACATACTATCCAGGAGAGTCCGGCATGTTTAATCCATATACAGTCATTTTGATCATGGCAGTCGTAGGGTTTTTCCTGGGACTGCTTACATTCATCGCTGGAATTGTCATCCTGCTCTTCCGCCCATCCAATTCAGATGTCAAAGCCCTGATCACCCAGAGCACCGCCCTGGCCCAAAAAGGGATCGCCGAGGATGTGGCCGGGCTGGTGGGGCACGTCTCCAGCCTGCTGGAATCGCTCAACCAGCTGGTCAAAACAACTTCTGGAGTAGGTATCTTGCTGGTTATCCTGGGGGTGCTGCTGATGGCTGGCTCCTCCTTGCTGGCCCTGCAAGTTTTCCGATTCAACGAAGTCACCCTCCCGTGACGCCAATCGATTATTGCTGAATATTAGTCCAACATAACAGGCAGAAGAATTATGGCAAACGAACCGACTGCTCAACGTACGCACTGGATCCTGGGTTTAGCCCAGCATTTTGATCCCGGTGATTGGCCGTGGTTAATCCGGGCGCTGCATCACGATCCGCTGGTCTGGGAAGCCCTCGAGAAACAGGGACTGGCGCAGCGTGGGCTGGCCGTACTGCCCGGCGATCCCGGACAATGGTCGCCGGCTGTGCTGGGGTTGTTGAGCCTCGATCTTTCGGCTCCGTTGGAAAGTTTGCGTTCACTGCCCCTGCGGCCTGTTTCGCTGGCAGTCCACGAACGCGCCCTGAAAGCCAGAGAGGACTGGGAGTCTGAGACTGGCTCGACGCCGCTCAACCTGGGGGTTGCGGTACTGGTTGCCCTGGCTTTCCGCGAGGCTCGCCTGGGTTCAACCTGGGAGCAGGTATTCCAGGCGGCCGATTTTTCTCGCCAGGGATGGAACACCATCCTGAGCTGCCTGTATGGCTTAATTCCTGATCCCTTCGATATGCTGCGAGCCTTGATGCAGCCCCAAAGCCCAAATTTTAAGCCCCGGCTCGTCATCGATGCCCTGCTCAGCAACCCGCTCACCCCGCACGCGCAGGAATCGGCATTGCGAGATCTTATGCAGGCTCTTTCTGCAGCCCAACGAAAAACCAGTTTACAGACCCTGGCGCAGGCTCGCAAGTCCATGGCAGTCGAAATCGCTCAGGAGGTCCTGGTTGATAGACTCAGCGAGAGCAACCTGGCACGCAGCCAGGCTGTGAGCAAGTCACTGCCTGACCACAGCTCCTGGTCCAAGCACCTGGATGGGCTGCAGGCAATCCTGGAAAGCGCAGATTACTCGATTACCGCCGGCCAGGAAGCCCAGGCTCTCCCATTGATCTCTGAAGCCATCACGGGAACACGCCGCATCCAGGCCGGGCTTTCGGCCTACCTGGCTGAGCTGGTCAGCAGCATCGGCAATCCGGAGAGTGCAGTAGAGGCCTGGCGACACGCAGTCCAGATGGAACCCGAGAATGCCCTGAACACCGCCGGGTTAATTCAGGCACTGGTGGAATCAAACCGGCTGGTGGATGCCCGGACTATTCTGGATCTCCACCTCGCTGAATTGGATAATTCCTCGCCTCACCCCATGCTGGGGCTGGCTGCGGCTCAGCTGGCAGCCACCGAAGGCCATATGCAAGATGCTCGGACAGCCGCGGAGCAGGTCTGTTCTCAGGTCGAACAATCCCCGGAAATTCTGTCCGAGAGAAATCTGCAGCTCCTCGCCAAGACATTGCTGCAAACCGGGCTGGCAAATTCAGCCGAGCAGGTTGCGCGGCGGGGGATTCAAAACAATCCAGCCAATCCGGAGCTGCTGGCCATTCACGCCGAGGCGCTGCTGCGGAGCGGAAAACCCGGCCCGGCGTTGATTTCTGCCCATCTGGCAGCCACCCTGGCGCCGGAAAATATCCGGAACCAGGAGCTACTGCTGGAAAGCCTGGAAACCAGCCAGGAATGGCAAACGGCACTGGCTCTCCGCCACCAAATCATGAAACGCCGCACCGGTGCACCCACCAGCGCCGAATGGCACGCCCTGGCTGGCTGTGCGTTACATGCCCAGGCGCCCCGGGAAGCGATCACGGCGGCCGAGAAAGCCCTGGCAATGGATGACCAGGACGGCATCGCCCATGCCCTGTACGGCACTGCACTAAAGCAGATGGGGCAAGACGAAGCCGCGTTGAGCCACTTCAGCACCGCCACCGAGCTGGCTCCGCACAAAGCGGAACCCTGGCTGGCACTGGCTGATGCTTATGCCAGCAGTGACGACCCGAACCGCGCCTATGAAACGCTGCGCTCGGGCAGCCTGGCCGCACCCCAATCTGCCCGCCTGCAGCTGGCACTGGGTAAGGCCAGCCTGGAAGCCGGATCGCCATCGCAAGCTCTGTCCACTTTACGCAAAGCCGCCAGTCTGCTGCATGAGAACGACGCCGATGATGAGCCGATCGGTCCAGTTTATGGGGAAGCCGACCTGCCGCATGAAGTAGCTTTTTACCTGGGCGAGACTCTGCGCCAGCTGGGACACCTGGATGAGGCCAATCAAGTCTTCAGCGCCGCTTATCAGGAAACCCGGCAGCACAAGTCCGTCGATACTCGCCTGGCGCATTCTTATGCCAAAACTTTGCTCGGCCTCAATTCGACCGCTGAAGCTGTCCAACCTTTGCAAGATGTGGTAGCCAGCGACCCGGCCCAGGCAGAACCCTATGTGGACCTGGCGCGCAGTTTGTTGGCCCTGCGTGGACCGTCCAGCGGTTATGCCTCCCAGGCTGTCAGCTGCCTGCAAAAGGCACTTAATCTCGATCTCGGGCAGCTGGAAGCCCAGGGATTATTGGGTGAAGCCCTGGAGGCAGATCACCTGCCGGTCCAGGCTTTGAGCGCTTATCAGAAAGCCCTGGAGACGAACCTGATTGAAGACCATGCCTGGCGCACCAGGCTCCATCACGGCGTGGGCCGGGTTGCCCTGCAGAATGGGCAGGCAGAGACCGCCCTAGTGAGCCTGCGGGAAGCCTCACAGCTGGAGCCGCTCAACCCTGCGATCCAGCAGTCGCTCGCCGCGACCTATCTCGAGCTGGGGATGTATCCGGACAGCCTGGCAGCCGCCCGCACCGCCCTGCAGCTCAATCCAGCCCAGACCCAGCTCATGGCCTGGTTTGCCCAGCACGCCCGCAGCCTCTTGAACGCCTCGGGCGGGCAGATCAATGCCCTGGCTGAAGCCGGCAAGGTTCTCACCCAGGCGATCCAGAGTGATCCCGGGCAGATCGAGCTGTATATTGACCTGGGACAGCTGCAGCTCGAAAATGGAAACCAGGAAGCGGCGCTGCGAGCGTTTAGCGAAGCGACCGACCGCAGCTCTCAAATCAGTTTGTCGCTGGCCCAGGTATTGCTGCTGGCCCGGCAGCTCCGCCAGCTGGGAGAAGCCGAGAAAGCTGCCATCCTGCTCACCCAGAGCTTGCAGGATTATCCTGGCAAAGAAGGTTATGCGCAGGATCAAGATCGCCCGGAAACCCAGCTGTGGTACGAGCTATCGAATACTCAGCTGCAGATCGGCAACCATACCGCAGCCATCCAGGCGCTCGACCAGGCGATCATATGCCAGCCGGGGAATTCCAACCTGCGAATAAAGAAAGTCGACCTGCTGGTGGAATGTTCTCGCCTCGCCGACGCCTCAACACTGCTTCAGCAATTGATCAGCGAAACGCCCGATGAAATCTGACTGCATATAAAAGCAAGTTTAGTCCAGCGCGTCCTGTCTGAATACAGCGGTGCCCTGGCGCACGCTGAGCATGCGATCAGCCTGCTCGATAACGATACCCTTGAATCAACCGCTGCCAAGGCGTATACACTGGCTGCCCAGATCTCCCGCAGCCTGCT
>JAJZSS010000185.1 GCA_021849525.1 Chloroflexota bacterium | reverse complement strand
AACTTAAGCGGGGCCGACTTGTCCAACGCAAATTTGTTCGAAGCTAACCTGGCTGGTGCGAACCTGCGGGAAGCCGATTTAACGAACGCAGACCTGACTGGATCAAATTTGAATAAAGCCGATTTATCTGAAGCCAAATTAACCAATACCATCCTGACCGAAGCGATCATGCCGGACGGTTCAAAACATTTCTAAATTAATAGAGTTTGATCAGTCTTTTGAAGAGCTGGCTGGGAAGGTTACCCAGAAAGTGGAACCCTCGCCAAACTGGCTGCTTACGCCAATTTTCCCCCCGTGGGCTTCGACAATCGTTTTGGCAATCGCCAATCCCAGTCCGCTGCCTTTGGTTGCGCTGTAGCGAGGTCGGGTTGCTTCTACCCGATAAAAACGCTCGAAGAGATGCGTCAGGTGCTCTGCGGCAATACCACTCCCGGTATCACTCACCAATACCGTAACCAGATCCTTTTTGTGGTTGCTGTGAACCCGTAAAGAAACCTGCCCATTTCGAGGGGTATATTTCACCGCGTTTTCAACCAAATTATAGAACACCCGCCGGATCTGATCCTCGTTACCATCCACCAGGGGGAGGTTCGGCTCTGTATCCAGGCTCAACTCCACGCCGGCGCGCGCCGCCCGGATGCTGAATGTCTCATATACGTCCGTTGCAATCGCTTCAATAAAGAGTGGGCTGAGCTGCCTGTTGCCCATGTTGGCCTCGATCCGCGAGAGATCGAGCATATCATTTACCATATAGCTCAAACGGTCCACCTCAAACTCAATGTCTTCCAGAAATTGTTCGGCGCGCTCCGGCTCATCCAGAGCGCCAGCCCTTAAGGCTTCGGTACGCAGCTTAACCACTGTCAAAGGGGTGCGAAGCTCATGGCTGGCGTTAGCAACAAAAGAACCCATATCTTCAATATAGTGTTGGATCCGGCCAATCATCATATTGAAGGCTTCCGCCAGGCGTTTTAATTCTGGAGGACCTGAAGGCTGGACGCGCACATTCAAATCCCCTTGAGCCAGTTGTTCTGCCGTCATTGTGAGTTGATCGATCGGTTTTGCGAGCTGATTAGCAATCACAAAACCAAACAAAAGTACTGCAACCCCCACCACCACAGCGACAATGAAAAGCGGTCCCAGGGCTAATCTGGCTTGCTGGTCTGCCACCTGGAGAGGTTGTCCGGCTTCGAAAACGGCATATACCTTGCCTTCGGATTGGATGCGCACCGCAATCATAAAGAGATCGTTACCGTTAAGATCCTGGCGTATAAGCTCTGATTTCCCCGTCTCGTTCTGCATGGCCTGCCACAGCTCAGGCGCATTTTCTGAACTGGCAACATCGATTAAAACCGGTGAATTCCGAAAAATCAGTCTGCCATCTGGCCAATAAATTGCGTAAACCAGCTCCTTTTCATTGGCAAATAGCGTATCCGTGACATTAGTCACCGCGGCAAGGTCTTTCCCGCCAGCACTCAACTCGATTACAGGGAGCTCCAGGGCTGTTACTGCTGCATAAGCCAGCTCTTCCAGGCGGTGTTCTGTTTCTTTATGGACAGCCCGATAGATATACTGGCCGGCAAACACCGACATGACGACCAGGATGACTAAAGCAACAATCAGATGCGACAGCGCTAACCGCGTTCGAAGCGAGGGAGAACCTGGCATTGATTATCATTCCGCCCAGGAAAAATATATTTTAGCTCAGCTCTTCTGGCCCAGCAAATCGGTATCCGTAACCGCGCACGGTTTGAAGATATTGCGGGCTGGCGGGATCATCTTCAATCTTCAAACGCAGCCAGCGCACATGGACATCCAGGGTCCGCGGGTCGCCAATCCATTCCTCCCCCCATACCTGAGCCAGTAGTTCTTCCCGACTTAATGCGCGACCTGCATTTTTCATTAACACATTCAGCAAATCAAATTCACGCGCCGAGAGGAGCAATTCCTGATCTGTTTTATAAACCCGCCGGGCAACCGGATCCAGCCGTAACGTGCGCAAGTCGACGGGTTGGTTTTGTGATAACTGGCGATCCAACTCAACTCTCCGCAAGGTGGCACGAATACGGGCCAGCAGCTCACGAAAGGAAAACGGCTTGGCCAGGTAGTCATCCGCGCCCACTTCCAGGCCCAGGATCCGATCAATTTCCTCACTGCGTGCAGTAAGCATGATGACCGGGGTGGTGGTTGTGGCTCGCAAGCGCCGGCAAACCTCAAAACCACTCATATCGGGCAGTATCAGGTCCAGCACGATCAGATCTGGCTCGAATTCCGAGATGGACTTAAGCGCCTGGGCGCCATCTATCACCGAACGTACTTCAAAGCCTTCGCGCTGCAAGCTATAGCTTAGTGAATCTGTTATCAAGACTTCGTCGTCAACCAAGAGGATTTTCGTCAAAGCGATCCCTCCCATTTATCATTCTCTTAAGAAAATGATCATAATCCGATCATCTACCAGAGTATATAAAAGTCTGGTTATCTTTTGGTTAAGTTCTCGTTATAAATATCAAACGACGGACAATCTTAATGTTTATGTCAGGGATTTTATCACGGCTTGGGTACTATCCACGCTTCGCCTCCGCAGGTTAGGCAGCCAATAAGGCAGAATAGAGATAGGGTATAATCCAATTTATGTCCAAAAAACAATCCGTTCGCGATTTATCCGTTGAAGAATTACGCTGGTTGCTCATGGAGAAGCGTCGTTCTACCCGGCAGCAGCGGCTGGAGCGCTACAGAAAGAGCGGACGGGTTGTCTCGGTTGCACCGGATGCGGAAAATCCATCCCTGGATAGCTGGCAGATTCGCGAAGTCGCCGATCTCGATTTAGATGAACTGCCCAAACGTTCACAGGGACGCCGCATCCTCGATGGATTGCTCTTATTCGTCGAAGTCTGCGCAGTGGTTGGCTTCTTATACCTGGTATACAGCGGGTTCAATCTGGTCCGGGATTTGAACAGCGAGGCAGCTTCGGCAATGGTGCAGCCCACTTTGACACCCACTCCACTTATCACTGCCCTGGTACTGCCTTCCGGCCATACTCCGCCTAATTCTCCCGGTGGAGCGCAACCTAATGAGGCGGAAATCCCTGAACATCTCCGGCCTCTGGTACAATCCATTGCTAACATCCAGGTGCCAACTCCTGGGCCTGAACAAGCAGTACGGATCCAAATACCTGGGATCCAGATCGACGCGCCCATCGTCCAGGGTGATGGGTGGGAGCAGTTAAAGAAAGGGGTTGGACAACATGTTGGCAGCGCGGATCCGGGTGCCAGCGATAATGTTGTTTTATCGGCCCATAATGATATATTTGGGGAGATTTTTCGAGATCTGGATCGCCTGAAACCAGGGGACGAGATCATCCTGTTCACAAACCGGCGTTCATATACCTACATTGTCGCCGATACTCAGGTTGTTGAGCCGACAGAGGTCGAGGTCATGGCGCCGACTACGCGCCCTGTTGTAACTTTGATTTCGTGTTATCCCTACCTGGTAGACGACCAGCGGATTGTGGTAACCGGGCGTTTGAAAAGCGGCGGTTCATGAATTTGATTAACTTACTGCATCTGTTAGGCAGTTTATACGTATAATTGAAGATTATTTCGAATTGAGGAGTAAATTAAGATGGCAAAAAAGACCAAAAAAACGGCTCGCAAAGCGAATGCCCCGTTTAATCCCGTATTAGTTCCGGTTGAATCTTCACGCGCAGCAGATAAAGAATTCAATCCAGATTATTCTCCGGTGATTAAAGATCTTAAACGGATTGGCATCCTGGCTGGCACATTCTTTATGGTTCTCATCGGGCTATCTTTCTTCCTACGATAAACCATACTTTTCCTGGCTGGGTGGCAGAAGTGTGATCATCGTCTGATCGGGGCAAAAGCGTGTCTGATCCTCCTGGTAATCCCAATTCGCCTCCTACCTCTCCCCGCTGGAGTTCAACCACCAAGCTGATCGTTGGCCTGACCCTGGTGGCAATCGTTGCCGCACTGGTGATCCAATTCCGGAATATCATTGGACCAGTGCTCCTGGCCTTGATCCTGGCTTACCTGCTACATCCGGTTGCAGGATGGGTATCGCGTACCACAAAATTATCCTGGCGTCCCTCGGTTGCAATCGTATTTGTTTTAATGGTCTTGATCATTGGGGGGCTTACGACAGTAGCTGGTCTGGCCATCGCTCAGCAAATCCAAAGCCTGATAAATTTTGTCCAACGGTTTATCAGTACCGATCTGCCACGGATTGCGTCCGACTTATCAACCCAAACGTACCAGATCGGTCCATTCGTGATCGATTTTACCCAATACAATTTCACCCAGCTCACCGATCAACTGCTAAGTACAATCCAACCTTTGCTGAGTCAGGCTGGGACGCTGATCGGTAACTTCGCGACAGGTGCGGCTGGCCTTTTTGGCTGGGTATTTTTCGTGTTATTGGTCGCATATTTCCTGCTGAACGAATCTGGACAGATGACAATCCGGTTTGTAAATATCGAAATCCCAGGATATGGTGAAGATGTCCGTCGCTGGGGCATCGAATTACGCAGGATTTGGGACACATTTTTACGCGGCCAACTGCTGATTGTCGTCCTGGTGATGATTACCTATTCCATCGTTATGACGATTATGGGACTGAAATTTGCGCTTGGCGTGGCTATCCTGGCAGGCCTGGCCCGTTTTGTTCCATATTTAGGCCAGGCAACGGTGGTTGTGACTGCTGGATTAGTTGCCCTCTTACAAGGAGGAAATTACTTCACGCTATCCCCTACCGTCTATGCTTTAATGATCATCGCCGTAATCTTTACTACCGACTTTATTTTTGATAATCTCATCAATCCCTCCTTGCTGGGACGTTCACTGGGTGTACACCCTGCTGCAGTCCTGATAGCCGCCCTGGTTGCAGCACAGCTGCTCGGGATCATCGGCCTGGTGCTGGTAACACCTGTCCTGGCATCTGTAAAATTATTGGCTCGTTACATTCTGCGCAAGATGCTGGACATGGATCCCTGGAGTGATATGGAGAGTTCTCTCCACCCTATAGCATCCCCCTGGTCCCCCATCATACGGCGGGTTAAAGCCTGGT
>JAJZSS010000184.1 GCA_021849525.1 Chloroflexota bacterium | reverse complement strand
GATACCATTACCTGAAACTGGTACTTTTCTATCCCATCCGCGGTCTCATAAATCAGGCTGAACTGGCTTTCGGGCAAATCAGCGACCGGCGTTCGGGTCGCCAATCCAAGTCGAGCCATTATCTGATCCAGTAGCTTGCGGATTTCTACCAGGTCTTTACGCCGCTCTTGGGTGCGCTCCCCCGGCCGGAGCGTCCAGATCCCCGGGCTATCTTCATCAGCATAGGATTCGACACAGGCTCGGATCAGGCTGGCATCGGGAGTATCCAAACCGGGAAATTCCTCACACAGCCGGTTATCGAGCAATGAGTAATCCCAGGTCTGCTGGCGCTGGAATGCGCGCACAACCGCCATCTCGACCCGATCAGCCAGGGGGAGGACCGGGCTTTCGCTGGAGCGGGTGGCTCTAGAGCCTCCAATCCACCACTTACCTCCCTCCAGCGAGCCTTCACTTCCGCCGAACCGCTGAAGCTCACTCCGGCTGAGATAAACCTGCTGCATGGCGTTTTGGAAATTCGTGTAAAGATCCGCTGCCTGATTTGGCTCGATGCTCAAGGGTGCTATCAGCTCCAGGGTATCGATCAGGGCAGCAGTAAAGATCCCTAAAATACCAGCAGGCTCACCTTTACTCTTTAGCAATCGTAAGCTGGCGTTCAAGGCTCTATCCTGGATTTTTTGGCTGCCCGGAAAGGCGGTGGATATCATCTCTGCTTCACTGGACTGCATCACCCATTGGGCCTGGACCTGGCTCGAATCCGCGCGCACCGCCAGGCTGTGGAGATCAAATCCAGAAAGTTTGGCTGCAATAAATAAGGCAGCCAGATAGCCTGCTTCGGCCTCGCTGACCAGGGTAAAGAAAGGTGCATTGGGCACCAGGCAGGATTCGATGTACTGTAGGGCTGAACTAAGGGCTGTGGTATGCCACGCCCAATCGTAACGCCGCCTCCGAAGGACACTTTTGAAGGGGGCTGATGCCTCCCGACCCCATAACCACCCCGACCATAATGCTGACAGGCTCCAGTAAGCCTGGTTGGGTCGTGGAATTGCGCTCAACATGGCTTGAATAGGTAGGTCAGATAATTGCTCAACCAATTCCCGGATTCGCCCTTCAAAGACCGCAATGCCACCTTCGGCTGGTGGAAGTTGAGGCCATACCACCAGCGAAACAGGACGGTCACCAGCTGATTCGGCTGACCACTGTCTGGTTGAATCCACGATCACTTTCCACAAGTTGAATTCTACAAAGCGTCCAAGCCGGGTGAGCTGCCGGGGACGTGGACGGGCACCTCCGGGAGGCCAGAGGCAGTTGCCTCGATCGCATGCTGACAGCAGCAGCGCGATCATGCTTCGCTGGCGAACGATCCATGCTGCCCGTTCGGCGGTAGCTGCAGGCGAGGGCGCAAGCCGGTCGATCGCATTGACGAGGGTCATTAAGGCGTAAACCGCGCGCGGCAGATAGGCTTCCAGGGCTTCTTCGACATGCTCCCGGTCCGGGTCATTCAAGGGGGCCACACGTTCCAATGCCCTTGCCCAGGTCAGATTATGTTTTTGGTAGACCTGGGCACGCACCGCGTCGCTTTCAAGGGCCGGGTGTTCACCACTGTCCCCGCATTTTTCACAGTTGTAGACGCGAGCATAAGGAGAATTGGCGCCTCGCTCCCATAAGAAAGCTTCAGCAATTACGCTGGCACCGCACTTTGCGCATTCCGTCTGATACAGGTTGGAAATGTGTTGGGGAAGCCGCTCGGTGCCTTTCATCGCGCGGCCAAGCTCGGCCAGAGCAGCCTTCAGCTCGATCTCGGGCGGAGGATTGGCTGCCATATCCAGCAAAAAGCGGGCAACCGGATTATTGGCTGCCACCAGCACCCGGTAACCAGCCCGGGCAGCTTCGATCGCCGGAAGCGGTGTGCTGCCAAATGGATCGAGGACCAGGCTTCCCGGTTGGACTGTTGCGGATAGCCATTCCTGAATAACGCCATTTGGAACCAGCGGCAGGAATCTGTGCAAGGGTCCCGGTTGTTCGGGGAGCGCGCCAGATATCCATACCCGTGCTTCAGTCATGCGTAGCCTCCGGTAAGCTACTTTATATTTTGTCCAACTGTATACAATAAAGCCAGATTCGCCGGTCGTTGTTCACTGACCGGAAAACCACATACCAGCACAACTTGCTGTCCTCGTTGGATCATGCCTGACTCAACAATACTGGTTTCAATCGCCGCAAGCATTTCTTCGATACTGTTTACATTTGGCACCAGGAAGGGTGTAACGCCCCAGATGAGGTTCATCCTCTGGTAAGTTGCAGTGATCGGCGTGAAAGCCAGGATAGGCACTTCGGGACGATTCTTCGACATCATCAACGCGCTTCGCCCACTTTTACTGAAGATAGCGATTGCAGCAACATCCCGATCACAGGCCAGCTCACGCGCCCCGCGTGTGATGTAGTATGTATCATTTGCCACAATATCATCAACTTCTAAACCGTGCCAGTGACCCCAGTGAGCGATTTTGGATTCAGCCTGGCGGACAATTGCGTCCATGGTCTCGACAGACTGCACCGGGTATTTACCGGCAGCCGTTTCACCCGATAACATCACCGCGTCGCTGCCATCAAATACTGCATTTGCCACATCAGAGGCTTCCGCGCGCGTGGGTCGCGGATTGTGGATCATCGAATCCAGCATCTGGGTGGCAGTGATGACGATTCGTGCATGGCGGTTAGCGCAGTCGATGATGGTCTTCTGGGCAATCGGAACAAGTTCTGGCGCCATTTCTACACCCAGATCCCCACGCGCAACCATCACCCCATCGGCAGCTTTGACGATTTCATCCAGTGCGTCCAGCGCTTCGGGTCGCTCAAGTTTCGCAATCAGAGGTACGTAATCTCCACTGGCGGATAATTTCTGGATTACCTGGCGGATATGGTGAATATCCTTTGGAGAGCGGACAAACGAAAGTGCAACCGCGTCTACCCCATTCTTCAAGCCAAAAGCCAGATCTTCCAGATCTTTTTCGGTAACAGCCGATATGTCCAGGTTTGCTCCTGGGAGGTTTACACCTTTGCGAGGCAGCAATATTCCTCCCAGGAGTACTCGCGTTTCTACCCGGTCCCCGGATGTAGAAACCACGACCAGCTCCAGATTGCCATCGTCGAGTAAGATGCGTCCGCCGGGTTTTACAGCTTCGGTTAATTTGGGGAAGTCAACGGAGACTATTTCTTTGTTTCCGATCAGCTTGGTGCTGGTCAGGAACAATCTTTCTCCCGCGACAAGGGGAACGGCATTGTTTTCCAGCTCGCCAGTCCGGATCTTGGGACCCTGTAAGTCCTGCAAGATCGTCACCGGTTTATTGGCTTCTTTGGATGCCGAGCGCAATTTTTTAATGGTTTCCAGGTGATAACCGTGGCTGCCGTGAGAAAAATTTAACCGCGCCACATCCATTCCGGCGTGGATCAGGCGGATCATAATTTCCTGATCCTGGCTGGCTGGTCCAATAGTTGCTACGATGCGGGCATAGCGTTCACTAAACATTTGTTTTCGCAGCTCACTTGTCTTTGCCATCCTGGCCTCCCAGATTTCTTTACAGGTAATTCAGGGCATGCGCCTCTCGCTGCAGCTGGTCTCGAAAGTCGGGGTGGGCGATATTAATCAGGGATCGAGCTCGCTGGCGGATTGTTTTTCCATACAGGTCAGCTACTCCATACTCGGTGACCACATAACGCACATGGTTTCGAGTAGTAACTACCCCGGCTCCTTGCTTGAGCATAGCCGCGATCCGGCTGATCATTTGTCCGTCCCGCATTGTAGCTGTGCTTGGCAGGGCGATAATTGGCACGCCTTCTTTTGAACGCGATGCGCCATACACAAAATCAAGCTGCCCACCGACACCACTATACAGCTTGGGTCCGATACTATCCGCACATACCTGACCGGTCAAATCAACCTCAATGGCAGAATTGAGGGCTACCTGGCGATCATTTTGGGCGATGACATACGGATCGTTGATGTATTCTGTAGGATGTAGTTCGATTAATGGGTTGTCATCCACCCAATTGTATAGTTGCCTGCTGCCCAGAATAAAGCCTGCGGTTATTTTGCCAGGATTTATTTTTTTGCGTGCGTTCGTCAATACACCTGCTTCAACCAGTCCGATGACGCCATCCGAGAAAAGCTCTGTATGGATGCCGAGATCCCGCTTATCGAATAAAAATTTCAACACTGCGTCTGGGATTGCACCAATCCCCATCTGCATGGTTGCCCCATCGGGGATCAATTCAGCGATATACCCGGCCATGCTTTCGGTCGCTGGATCAGGAACACTCTCGCTCATGATCATTTCTGGAAGCTCATAATCAACCGGGACGATGTAATTCAGCCGGCTTACGTGTATAAATGAATCTCCCAGCGTACGGGGCATCTTCTGATTGACTTCGGCGATGATAATCTTTGCTGACTCAGCAGGTGCTTTCGTCAAACCGACTTCGATCCCCAGGCTGCAAAACCCATGCTCATCCGGTGGGGAAACATGGATCAAGGCGACATCCAGGGGTAAGATGCGATTTTTAAACAGCAAAGTAAATTCGGACAATAAAACCGGAGTGAAATCCGCTCGCCCGTTTTGGACTGCGCTGCGCACATTGTGGCTGATAAACATGGTATTGACCCGCAGATGGCCTTCCATTTCGGGTTTCACATAATCGGCCGGTCCAATGGTCAGCGCCTGGCAGATTTCGACATTTTCCACTTCCGGCGCGTATTTCACCAGGGCTTCTAATAGTTTGACAGGTACCGAGCAGTTCCCAGTCAAAAAGACACGTTGATTTGATTTTATTTGGCGGACAGCTTCATCCGCTGTGACGACGCGCGATTGATATTGTTTGTTGTAATCCATGCTGGGTTACTCCGTCTGCCAGGAGTGGGTCAATCTGGAGATATGGCGGATTTCGCCCTGGTGCGTGGCAACCCCATGTTCGATTGCCGGATTTTCTTGCATCGCCTGGTTAATGCCTTTATTAGCGATCTCCTCAATGAATGGGAATGCTGCATTCAAGTAGGCATGGGTCGATGTCCGGGCTACGAGGGCAGGTATATTAGGC
>JAJZSS010000183.1 GCA_021849525.1 Chloroflexota bacterium | reverse complement strand
CAGCACCAGGATGATGACCGAGAAGATATCTTCCATCACCAGCCAGCCGACCGCAGTCTGACCGTGCTGGGTGTTGAGCAGCGAGCGGTCCATCAGCCCGCGCAGCAGGACGACCGTGCTGGCGACCGAAATCGACAAGCCCAGGATGATGCCCGATGCCGGCGGCCAGCCCCACAGCTGGGTCAGGCCGTAGCCAGCCAGGGTGGCCAGGAAGGTCTGGATCAACGCACCGGAAATGGCAATATCGCGCACCCGCCACAAATCGGCAAAGGAAAAATGCAGTCCGACGCCCAGCATCAGGAAGATCACACCCAGCTCGGCCAGCTGCTGGATGGTATCTACATCGCCAGTGTAACCCGGCGTGAAGGGACCGATAACGATCCCGGCCAGCAAATAACCGACGATGGTGGGCAGCTTGAAGCGGCGGGCAACCAGGCCACCAATAAACGCTACGATCAGGGCGAGGGTGATATTGATTAATAATGGCAAATCGTGCATCGAAGGTTATCCTGTTCTGGTATGGTGGATTACAGAAATGAATAAGGTCCTCAAGCCGGGAATATATTTTTCGATGGCTGGATTTAATCCGAGCCTGTATAAAATCTTACTATACATTTTCCGCATTCAATAAATTGAAATCGATAAATCCTGATTTCGTTGTTTAGCCAAAGGTTGCCAAAAGATGTCGAAAATTAATATCTTCTGAGGATGGCAGGCTGGTGGGAATGTAAAAATCATTCACATTTTCTTCATAATATCAGCATAACTAATCCACAAGTACCTGATATTCTTGATCAGTATTTCATCTAGGAGAAATTTCCATGAGCTTACTGCAAAAATTGTTCGTGCTGGTCCTGTTTCTGGCAGCGGCGTCTGGTGGCGGATATTATTACTATACCAGCGTCTATTTGCCTGCCCAGGCAACGCCTGAGCCGGTCCTCCAAACGACCAGAGTCCGCACGGGTGATCTGGTGATCTCAGTAGCGGGAGCGGGTAACCTGGCTCCTGCCGAGCAGGTATCGATCGGCTTTCGCAGTGGTGGTGTACTGGCTGAGGTGAACACGGCGGTCGGGGATGTGGTGGAAGCCGGCCAGCACCTGGCACGCCTGGATGACACTGCTCTGCGCTTGCAGTTAGCCCAGGACCAGCTTAACTTGCAAGCATTGATCTCGCCGGAAGCGGTGATCGAGGCAGAAGTGGCAGCTCTTAACGCTGAATCCACCCTGGAAAAGGCTGTTGAAGACCTACAGTATTTGATCAGTCCGGCGGTGTGGCGCTGGGAAGAGGCCTTGAAACACGCCCAGGCAGAGCTGGATACGCTCAAATCTACCGCAGGGACCAGTGCTGAAGCTATCACCAGCGCTGAAAATGCGGTTGCAACGGCCCAGGCCAATCTCAACCGGGCACAAGTCCAATATCAAACAGATTATGTTCCGGTAACTTTCAACTATACCTATACGGATATTGAGACTGAGGAAGAATTAGAAGGTTTATTTCCGCCCACGGCAACGGACATTTCCCTGGCGCGGGCTAAAGCAGGCTCAGCTGAGCTGGCTTTGCAAAGCGCGCAAACTTACGTGGAACAGCTGAAACTGGGCCAACCCTGCAATGAAGAAGGGGTTGTAACAGCAGCCGAAGGGACACTGCTTTTCAAGCTCGAACAGGCCTGCCTGGATATTGAGCAAACGAACCTGGCCCTGGCAAACACGCGCCTCGTGGCGCCGATCTCGGGCACCATCACCAGCCTGAACGCTACGGTGGGCCAGGCAGTTAGTACCGCGCCCATCGTAACAATTGCCACGCTGGATCAGCTTAATCTGCGCATTTATATCGAAGAGACCGATATGGCGCTGGTGAAAGTGGGGCAGCGCGTGCAGGCTGTCTTTGATGCTTACCCCGACCAGCCGGTGAGTGGGGAGCTGACCAGCATCGAGCCTGCCCTGCAGACTGTCGATGGCACACCCGTGATCGTTGCCTGGGCGTCCCTGGAAAATGCAACCGGCACCAACCTGCTCTCTGGCATGGCAGCTGAAGTCGAGCTGATCGCTGGCGAAGCGCTTGGAGCGCTGCTGGTGCCGGTGCAGGCGCTGCGCGAGCTGACCCCGACATCTTACGCAGCCTTTGTCCTGCAGCCAGATGGGCAGCTCAAACTGACCCCCGTCACCATCGGTCTGAAGGACTTCGCCAATGCTGAGATCCTCAGCGGGTTGAAAGCCGGCGACCTGGTCAGCACGGGCACCGTCGAGACCAAATAAGCTTTCCTCGGGCAGATTTAAGGTTATCCACAGACCTAGGGCTATATGATGCGAACCCGTAATATGCTGATCATCCTTTTCGTTGGACTGCTGGCAGGCAGCGGTTATTTTGCCTACACCCAGGCTGCTGTGGGTCCCGAAGAGGTTATTTCGAGCACCCCGGCAACTGCGCTGGTGCGCCAGGGAGATTTACTGGTCAGTGTGAGCGGCAGCGGCGAGCTGGTCGCCCAGGAGCTTCCCCTGGCTTTCCCTGTCGCGGGTGAGATCAGCGAAATGTATGTCGCCGTTGGCGATACCGTTAAGGTGGATCAGCTGCTTGCCCGCCTGGAAAACAGCCAGGCTGAATTGAACCTTAAACAAGCGCAGCTGAATTGGGCGCAGCTAAGCACACCCCAGATTATCGCCGAAGCAGAACAGCATTTCCTTGAGCTCGAACAAGAATTGACAGAGGCGCAGGCAGACCTGGCCTATGTGCAGGACGGCCCGTCGGTCTGGTACTATGAAGTGTTGGTGGATCAGGCGCAGGCTGATTATGAAAAAATCCGGCAAGAATATCTGCGGGCGCTGCGCCTGAGCGAGACCGATCCCAGGACCTACCGCCCGTTAGCGACGCAATTGGGGCGTTCGAAGGAGCGATCTGAGCAGGCCGTTGAAGCGGCTCAGGCAGATCTGGCATGGGTGAAAAACTACCAGCCCGATCCGCAGGAGCTGGCAAAGGCTGAAGCACAGGCTGAGCTGGCGGCGGCCCGGCTGGCAGCCCAGGCCGCCTACCTGGAATTGCTACAGGGAGGTCCGCTCACGGAGTCTGAGGGAACTTTCGAGAGCAACCCGCAGCTCCTGGCGCTCGAGCGAGCGAAACTGGGCCTGGAGAAAGCGAACTGGAATCTGCAGCAGACCATGCTAAAAGCGCCTGACGAAGGAACCGTCACTGAACTCCTGATATCTCCTGGGATGCGCATAGATGATGGTAAGCCCAGCCTTATATTGTCCGGGTTGGATGATCTCCTGGTGCGCTTTTACCTGGAAGATGCAGATTTGGGTCAAATATCGACCGGCGACCGGCTGGAGCTGCGGTTGGACGCCTATCCGGACCATACTTTTGCAGGCAGCTTAAGGCGGATCGATCCGGCACTGGTGATGGTAGATGGTTCTCCGGTTGTCCAGGTGTGGGGAGGGTTTACTGACCCACCAGGCGTGAGGTTACTGTCCGGAATGAGCCTGGAAGTTGAAGTGATTGCCGCTGAAGCTCAAGATGTGGTGCTGGTCCCCATCCAGGCTCTGCGCCAGAATCCAGACGGCTCCAGTTTTGTCGAAGTGCTGCAGCCCAATGGAACCTTCACGGCTGCTTCAGTCAGGGTTGGCTTGAAAGACCTGGCCAATGCCCAGGTGTTGAGCGGCGTTCAGGTTGGAGATAATGTCAGCACCGCAGCCAGATAGGCTTGCGGTTGCAGATGCCAGAAATTGATTGAAACGGTTGTTTGATCGGGAGTAATCCATGAGTGTGCCGATTATTGAAGTGAAAGACTTAACCAAAGTCTATGGCGCGGGTGAATCCGCGGTGTATGCCCTGGCCGGCCTGAACACGACGGTGGAAAAGGGTGAGTTTGTGGCCATCATGGGGCCATCCGGCTCGGGCAAATCCACCCTGATGAATATCATTGGCTGCCTGGACCGGCCCAGCTCCGGCTCGTATTTATTGGATCAGCGGGATGTCAGCCGCCTGAGTAAAAATGAGCTGGCTGAGGTGCGCAATCAAAAAATTGGCTTTATCTTCCAATCCTTCAACCTGCTGGCAAGACTGAGCGCCCTGGACAATGTGATGATGCCGATGCTGTACAACCCGGATGCGGCCTTGAATGACAAAGAGCGCAAACGACGGGCAACCGAAGCCCTGGAGGCAGTGGGCCTGGGAAAACGCCTGCACCACCGCCCCAATGAGCTCTCCGGTGGGCAGCAGCAGCGGGTGGCAATCGCCCGAGCGCTGGTAAACCGCCCATCGCTGATCCTGGCGGACGAGCCGACCGGCAACCTGGATACCCGATCGGGCGAAGAAATCATGGGTTTGCTGAATGACCTGCACAAGCAGGGCGCCACGGTAGTCATGGTGACCCACGAGCCAGACATCGCGGCCCACGCCCAGCGCATCATCTGTGTGCGGGATGGGAAATTATTATCCTCAGGGGAGGATGGTTCCAGTCCTTGCCTGGACCGCCAGGTACTGGCAGGAGAAGCAGTATTATGAGTATCGGGAAAATTCTGCGTGTAGCCTGGGAAGGTCTGACATTAAATAAGGTCCGGTCCTTTCTCACCACCCTGGGTGTGATCATTGGCGTGGCTTCGGTGATCATCATGCTCGCCGTAAGCGCCGGCGCTGAAGCGGCGATTGCCGAACAGATCAACGCTCTGGGCGCCAACCTGTTGATCGTCTCACCCATGCGCGGTGTGCCTGGAGCCGCACGCACCTTGCTGTTGGAAGATGCACTGGCGATCGAGGAACAGGTGATCGGTATTACAGGCATCTCAGCTGAGCAATCCCCACCTTCCCAGACGGTGAAAGCCAATGGAGTCACGCTGGAATCGATCGCCCTGGTGGGTACGACGGCGGCTTTTCCGGAGGTGCGCGATTACCCGGTAGGGGAGGGGCGCTACTTCGACAGCGGTGAAGATGACCGCAAAGTGAAAGTGGCTGTGCTGGGCGCCGGGATCGCTGAGGATCTGTTCGGTGAGCAAAGCCCGCTGGGCCAGACGGTCACGGTGGGCACCACCAAGCTGACCGTGATCGGTGTGATGGTCTCTAAAGGCGTGGTGGCGGATGTGGATTACGATGGGCGGATCTA
>JAJZSS010000182.1 GCA_021849525.1 Chloroflexota bacterium | reverse complement strand
CGCCTCGTTTGACCGATGAAATCTATCACCTGTTGCATTTGGAGAGCGGAATCCCACAGGTGCAATCTGAGCTGAACGATGACTTTACCCCCCTTGAAACCGGACTACAAGCGGCAGTCTCGGATTCAAAAGGCTGTTATACCGGTCAAGAAGTCCTGGCGCGTCAAATCACTTATGATAAGGTCACCCAAAAGCTCTGCGGTCTCCACTTATCTGAGCTCCCCCTTGCAGACCACACCATATGGCACACAGACAAGCAGATTGGAAAAGTAACATCAACGGGAATCTCTCCCCGCTTCGGACCAATCGGCCTGGCGGTGATCAAACGTCCCTATTTCGAGCCAGGCACGCAGGTCCTGGTTGGGGCACAGCCTGAGCAACGCCAGGAAGCCGAAGTCTGCAGCGTTCCATTTCAGCTTTAATCCACCAGGAGGATATGTATGCCGGAGAGCTTACCATTCGCAGGAAAAATTGCCGTCATTACGGGATCAGGGCGGGGGATCGGCCGCGCCATAGCCATGCATTTCGCCAATTTAGGGGCAGATGTGGTTATAAATTTTTTTCGCAATCGCGCCCCCGCAGAAGCTGCTTGCCAGGAAATTCAGGCCATGGGGCGCCAGGCGCTTCTGGTCAAAGCCAATGTGGGTACCGACGAAGGTTTAGACCACTTGTTTGAGATGGTGACACAGCAATATACTGGATTGGATTTCTTTATCAGCAACGCGGCATCTGGCTACAACCGACCCGCGCTGGAGCAAAAACCACGCGGTTGGGATTGGACATTAAATATCAATGCCCGTGCCTTGCTGTTCGGAGCCCAGCGTGCTGTGCCATTAATGGCGCCACGCGGTGGTGGTGCTATCGTCAGCATCTCCAGCCCTGGGTCCCAGAGAGTTATCCCAGATTATGTCGCGGTCGGAGCCAGCAAAGCTGCCCTCGAGGCGATCACCCGATATCTGGCAGTGGAGTTAGCCCCGCTAAATATTGTAGTGAACGCAGTGTCTCCGGGGGTCGTTGAAACGGAAGCTCTGCAATATTTCGATAGTGTCCGTAATGAAGAAAATATTATTGGGCGAGCCATCCGCCAGACGCCCGCCGGCAGGCTGGTAACACCGGAAGATGTCGCCCAGGTCACTGCCTTCTTATGCAGTCCGGCCGCCAGCATGATCCGCGGCCAGACCATCGTTGTCGATGGTGGGTATACCCTCCCGGTGCAATCCGGGCAAGCGTAAGTCGAATACTCTCCAAAACAGGTTATGGACCGATTAAAATCGCCCGCGCCGGTGCGCCTTCTACACCACCTAATTTGATCGGCAGGCAATACAGGGTATAGCGGCCTTGATCAACATGCGATAGATCCAGACCTTCAACAAGAATAATCCCTGCTTTGAGTAAAATCTCGTGGGTTGGCTTACCGGCGTCAAATGGTGCGACCGAAAGATAATCCACTCCAACCAGCTTTACCCCTCGATCCACCAGATATTGTGCACCACTGGCATCAATCGCTACAAAATCTTCGCGAAAGCGGCCTCCCTCAGTCGCCCAGTAGGAGGAATTTCGGGTCCGGAAAAGCAGGCGGCGGGTGCGGGGAGGAATTTCGACCTGGGATAATATTTCTGCTGAAATCACGCTCACTTGATCGGGGAGATGTAATACATAAGTTCGCCCGGTTAGTGTCTTAAGCGACATTTGTTCAACCGTTCGTGGATCATCATCCACAAAATGGTGCGGCGCGTCGACATGGGTTCCTGTATGGACCCCCATTTGCATACCGGTAACATTGGCATCATCACCTGCCGCAATGCTGCTCCTGGATTCGAGAATAATCGCAGGATCGCCAGGCCAAACCGGCAGATCAGGTGTAACCGTCACAGAAATATCATAAATTCGCATTTCTCCCTCCACATTTATCAAAAGTATAAATGAGGTGGATTCAAAATGCAATTGACGAGGCTACACAGAATAGATAGTGAATTATGAATAATGCAAGGTGTTTATCGTAAAGTGAGCCAGCGAAGATTGATCGATGGTAACCCCCAACCCTGGAGCGCCGGGTACGTCAATCGTGCTATCGGGATTTAAAACAAAACGCTCACCGGTGATGTCCTGACTGTAATACCGGTCCGTCGCTGAGATATCTCCTGGAAGAGTAAACCCTGGTAAAGATGCCAGGGCAAGGTTGGCTGCCCGCCCCACGCCAGTCTCAAGCATCCCCCCACACCAAACCGGAATCCCTGACTGAACACAAAAATCATGAATGGCTTTTGCCTCGCTCAAACCACCCACCCGCCCAGATTTGATATTAATGATCCGGGCAGCTCCCATTTCCAGCGCCTGCCGGGCATGGCGTGCTTCAAGAATACTTTCATCCAGGCAGATTGGTGTCTTGAATAAAGGTTGGAGCCGGCTGTGATCCCAAAGATCATCTTCAGCTAATGGCTGCTCGATCAGGAGAAGGTCTAGCTCATCCAATGGCAGCAGCGCAGGAGCAGAATCCAGGGTATAAGCCGAGTTGGCATCAACCTGCAGCTTGATTTCGGGATAAGCCTGGCGAAGTCTCTTGATTTCAGCGACATCTCTACCTGGCTTGATTTTGACCTTAATTCGGCCGTAGCCTTGTTGTAAATAATTTTCTACCACCTGCAGTAATGCATTCGGCGATTCCTGGATGCCAACTGATACACCTACCGAAACTTGCTGGCGCACTCCGCCCAATAACGCAGCCAAAGGTCGATTTAGCTGCTTGCCCCAAACATCCCACAGCGCCATTTCGAGGGCAGCCTTCGCCAGCCGGTGTCCACGGACCCGGCTAATCAACGTTTGCATATCCCCGGGCTCGTTCACCTCCAAGCCTGCTACGGCGGGCAGCAGACAATCACGGAGCACATGCCAGGCAGTCAAGGTTGTTTCATAAGAATACCCCGGGCTTTTATCGGCGGTGCATTCCCCATAACCGACCACTCCCTGGCAAAAGACTTCCACCAGGATACATTCGCGTTCTTGGATCCGCCCGAAGGAAGTTTCAAAAGCAGAGCGCAAGGGCATACTCAGATGATATAAATTCGCCCGCTCGATTTTCATAAAGTACTTTCTCCATAGCTCAGGACATAAAAACTGCGCGGCAGAGAGCCCGGTAAATAGATAAAGTCGGTAACCAGATAGCCGTCGGCAAATACTTCCTCAAACAGGCGCCGGGTTTGCGTGCGCCAGATAAGTGCTAAATCAGGCATCTTCTCGCGCAACCTTTGAAACTCTGCGGGTATTTCCACGAGCAGGATCAACTCATCTTCACCATCGGGGAGATGGATCGTATCAGGTGGCTCTGGGAAGCCAGTTGTACCCGGTTTACTTGGATTGACAATCCGGGACCCGGTTGCCAGGACGTGGGCCAGATCCAATCGCAAACGAGCCTGGCGACTTAACCGCCGCTGGACGCGCTTTGAATTCACCCACCAGCTGACCTGAAACCGGTCGGATGCCAGCCCAACATTCACCGTGTCGCGCATATTCCCGTATTCATCTCGCCGGTACTGGTTACAGACTGCGCCAAGCTGGGTAATATTCAAATTGGCATTGCGACTCAGCAAAGGATCGTAAGTCCAGGTAACCAGGTCCAGGCCCTGATGGCGGACCATCTGCCATTGGGCGCGCTTGAGAGCAAAACCCACCCCCTGGTTGCGGAACTCGGGTCTGACACCCAGCATATGCGAGGCGTGCTTGGGACGTGGACCATCCGGCGTCGAATATAAACCCGGAAATCCAAACACAAAGCCCACGAGCTCTTCAGAGCTGACAGAAACCGATCCAGGAGATGCTGCAAAGGCACCGATCACCAGCCCGCCGTTATGGGCTGCCGCCAGGAGCATGTGCGCCGGGACAATATCTATCTCACTGCCCGGCCAAACCAGACTTTGCAGCTGCTCGACCGCCTCCATCTCATCCGGTTTATCCAGAATGCGCAACACCCAGTCGGTCATGAGTCAGGTCCTACCAGATTAGTTCCGCTGCCACAATGATTTAAGAATGGTTGTTCGCCAGTTTTGGCCTTCTAAATATCCAAGCTTATGACCAAACCGAGCCGGAAGAAGCTTAAATTCACGCGATACCGAGTCCAGAGAACAGGTTCGGTTTGTTGCCAGATAATCCAACCAATAAACCGAGATTGGCAAATTCGGAAAGATTGTCTCCAGAAAAACCGTCAACCATCGTAAATAGGTCGGGCGAACAGGCAGTAACCGTCTGCGGACCTTGATTTTCTGCATTACCATTTCAGTGATCTGGGTAAAAGGGAAATACTCAGGCCCACCGATTTCATATAAACGGTTGATTGTTCCGCGATCATCCAGGGACCAGGCCAGGCAGGTCACCAGATCTTGCACCCAGATTGGCTGCAATAGACTGCGCCCGTCGCCCGGAAGAGGAAAAAAATAAGGAACTGTTTGCAGGATCCCGGCAATGCCTGAAGTAAAGGCATCCTGAGCACCATAGGCTAATGCTGAACGGATAATCGTATAATCCAGACCACTCCGGCGGATAAACTCTTCTGCGATGCCTTTGGCTTTCAGAACAGAATAAGCCGAGGCCCGGTCAGCCCCCAGGTGGCTGACATAAAAAAATCGCTTCACCCCTGCATCCATGGCTGCTTGTACGACCGCCCGAGTACCCTGGATATCCACATTAAGCAGGCTGGAGCGGGGACCCTTCCATTCTCCACTGATCAGGTGATAAACGGTATCCACGCCTACCATCGCTGCCCGTAAGCCTCGTTCATCCGATAGGCTGGTCACAGCGACTTCTACCGGCACCTTGCGCGGCAAATCGGGTGAGCGCGGTGAGGGGCTTACCATTGTCCGGACGGGATAACCCAGCTCGGTCAGCTGGCTGATTAAGGGTTTCCCGACAAAACCCGTCCCACCCGTTACCAGAATCATTAGCCTTGCCCTGAATTCTCTGTGCAGACCAGGTGTCCAAATAAAATCATAGACTGGATTATAGCACGGCGATTATTAGACAGGTTTTGCCCATCTCCCTCATCTCCAGCAAACAACCTTAAAGAAATATGTCTAGGAACCTCATCAGATCATCAACCATGGTAAACTCATTTGAGTAA
>JAJZSS010000181.1 GCA_021849525.1 Chloroflexota bacterium | reverse complement strand
GGATCACATCGAAGCTCACTTCCGGACCGCCCAGAAGGATTTTCAGCTCCGGCCTTGCTTTTTTCAGGTTTTCCGCCAGGCAAAGCGTCTTGTCCACATTCCAGATATAGCAGGAAAAGCCAATGCAGCCGAATCGCGATCCAGGAAGAGGTGGGCATGCGGCGTCTGGCGCAGAATGCTGCCGGGGCAGTCGGGCGTAAGCGGTCCGTTTAACGAGCAATGGACCGCGGCGGCTTTGCGCGCCTCAGGGACAATTGCCAGTACTTTACGGGAGGCGAGCAAGGCCGGGATGGTGAGGGTGATGGCGTGGGTCGGTACAGAGTCGAGGTCCGGAAAATGCCCTTCGCCGGTTTGCTGGCGGCGGGATGCCTCATCCAGCTTCACAATCTTGACCCAGACGGGGTCATTGAAGTTTGCAAAGGGGGGATCGTTGAAGGCCAGGTGACCATTCTCGCCGATACCGAGGGCGCACAGATCGGCGGGATAGGTGCGCAGAAGGGCTTCATAATCCCGGCAGGCCTGCAGGGTATCCGTATCACCGGAGCTCTGGCCGGGGACGGGGAAGAAAGCGCCAGCCGGCGGGTCGAGATGATCCAGGAAATGGCGCTGCAGGAAGAGCGGGAAGCTGGCGGGGTGGTTGGGTGGCAGGTCCACATATTCGTCCATATGGAAGATGTTCACCTTGCTCCAATCGATCTCTGCGGACTGCCGCAGGTTCTCGAGGAAAGAGAGCTGGGAATTCCCGGTAGCCAGGATGAGGTTGGCGTGACCGCATTCCTGGATCGTTTGCTTCAGGAATGCTGCTGCTTCAGCGGCAGCGGCCTGCCCGACCTCAGCATTGCTGGGGTAAATGCTGACCGGTAAGGCTTCGATGGTGGTGTGTAAAACCGGTTGTGGCTGCATATTCAACTTATCCTTTCGTAATCACTATGGTTAAAAATAGATTCACGCGACCCACTGGCCGGCAATCATGGTGCGCCAGGCGCTAAAATCAGGATTGAAGACGGCGATGTCGGCGTCCTTACCCACCTCGAGGCTGCCCTTGCGCCCATCGAGGCCGAGGACTCGGGCAGGGTTCAGGCTGGCCATGCAGATGGCTTCAGGCAGCGGTATTTCCACCGCATTGATCAGAACCGGGATCATTTGATTGAGCAGGGTAGCACTGCCCGCAAAAGCCGAGCGATCAAACATCATCCCGACGCCATCGACCACTTCGTATTCCATCTCACCCATCTTAAAACGGCTGCCCTCCGGTAAGCCGGCCCCGCTGGTGGCGTCGGAGATCACGCACAGGCGCCGGGGGCCAATGCTCTGGTAGGCAAGCTTCATCAAGGTAGGAGGTAAATGTTTGTTATCGGCGATCATCTCCACCGTTAAGCCTGGATGTACGAGGGCGGTTTCCAGCAAGCCGGGCTTACGCCAGGGGCCTTCGCGCACGGTGGTGGACATGGCGCTGAAGATGTGGGTGACATGGCTCAAGCCAGCCTGCATCGCCTGGAGGACATCAGCCTCTTTGGCGATACTGTGACCGGCGGCGGGAATAATGCCCCGCTCGACCAGGCGAGCCACAAACTCGATCGCCCCGGGCTGCTCGGGAGCCAGCACCAGAATACGCAGGATATCGGCATACTCGAGGAAGCGCGCGGCGCGGGGATCATCTGGAGAAAATAGATTCTGGGGATCGAGGGCGCCGCACTGGGCCGGGCTGATAAACGGGCTTTCAAAATGGGCCCCGAAAACCTGGGCGCCTGGACGGGGGGATGCCATCCACTGGCGGATAAAATCAAAGACCTGGATGAGATCGTCCATAGGAGCGGTGGCAATGGTTGCCAGCAAGCCGGTCACACCCCGGCGAGCGTTCTCCTGCAAGATGGCAGTAAAGGCCGGTGCGGTAGGCTCGTTGAAGGTGTAACCCAGACCACCGTGAGTATGGATATCGATCAGGCCAGGCGTGATCCAGCGCCCGCCGACATCCAGCCGCGGCATCTCAGATGGTAATTGATCCTCGGGAATCACCGCGGCAATCACGCCCTTGGCTGCCGGAGAGCGCTCGATAACGACTGCCGTATTGGAGGCGATGCGGTCTGGCAGCACGACACTGCCATTGACCAGGGCAAAGGTTTTAGGGTCAGTATGCATCATCGTTAAGACCTTCCGCGCGGTCCGACAGGTAAGAAGCGAAACATGCCGTACTCCGCTTCGGTCATATTGGTGTCGCCGGTCTGGCGCATCACTTCCCACATGCGATCTGCCATTTCTGCGATCACCCCGGCCTGGGCAGGATCCTGGGCGCGATTCCGCATTTCATGGGGGTCAGCGGCCAGGTTATAAAATTCATCCTGGTCAAAGCCGTTGAAGACATATTTATAATCCTGCCACCACAGGATGCGCTGGGTGTAAGCAAAGCGCTGACCCTGGCATTCGGCGAAATGCTGAGAAGACCAGGCAGCGAGTTCCTGCGGGTTCTCGCCGAGAAGCGGCAGCAAGGAGCGACCAATGAGATGCTGCGGATCGGCGCCACGCGGGGACATGGGATCAAGACCCAGCAGAGGTAAAATGCTGGCTGCCAGGTCGAGATGATTGAGGCGCTGGGAGATCGTTTTACCGCGGGGAATCCCCGGCCCGGCCATCAGGAGCGGGACGCGGTAAGCCTGATCGTAAGCCGGGATGCCCTTGAGCATCAAGCGGTGGGCGCCCATATAGTCGCCGTGATCGGAGACATAGACCACCAGGGTATTGTCTGCCTGACCGGTCTGCTCCAGGGCGGCCAGCACCTTGCCGACCTGGTCGTCAATCAATGAGCAAAATGCGTAGTAAGCGGCGATCGCCTGAGCAAATTGATCCCATTCCAAATCCTTCCAAACCTGCTGGATCCGGCGGTAGATCGCCGGGCGGCCTGCCAGATCATCGTGAAAACTGGCCGGTTGGGGAATCTGGCGCGGATCATAACGCTCGAGATAAGGGCGGGGGACAATATAAGGATCGTGGGGGGCCAATGTGGAAAGCACCAAAGCCCAGGGTCTGGAATCTGGGGCGGAGGCCTGCTGATTAATAAACTGGACGCCGCGCTGGTAGACATATTCTTCGAGCATGGCTTCAGGCGGTTCGGGGGTGATGCCGCTGAGCACAAACGGCTGATAGCCTTTGTGCTCCACCCGCACGGTATCGACGGGGGGCGGAGCTTTCTCGGGCAGACCGAGCTGGCGGCGGTAGGCGCGATAGCCATGGTAGCTGCCGGCTTCGGTATCGAATTCATGAAAACCGAAATTGTTCAGTTTCAGGCTGCGATCCACATGCCATTTGCCAAAATAAGCGGTGTGGTAACCGGCCTGCTCCAAATCGCGCGGCCAAAACGGGAGATCATCTTTTAAATTTGCCCGGTAAGATTCAACGGTGTGGGGATTATCCACCATACCGTGGTTGTGGGGCAGCAGGCCGGTGAACAGGCTGGCGCGCACGGGGGCACAAATCGGGTTGGGAGCATAACAGCTTTCAAAACGCGTCCCACGCTGCGCCAGGTGGTCCAAATTTGGCGTAGAACAGACCGAGCCGGGCGCGAGGGTGTCGGCGCGCTGCTGGTCGGTGATCAGGAATAACAGGTTGGGTTGGGGCGGAGGAGTTGACATGATGATGGGGAAGAGCTCCTCTTTATTTAATTCCTGCCAGGCTAAGTTCCTCAGCGCGATGGCAGCTGACAAAATGATCGGGACTGACCTGGCGCAGCTCAGGCGTCTGCGTGCGGCAGACCTCCTGGGCGTACTGGCAGCGGGGATGGAAATAACAACCGCTGGGCGGATTGGCCGGGCTGGCAACTTCACCGGGCAGGTCCTGGATGATATGCCGCCGGGAAGGATCGGGAACCGGGACCGCCATCATCAAGGCCGCGGTGTAGGGATGGTATGGACGATGGAAGAGCTCTTCCGTGGAAGCCATCTCAACGATCTTGCCCACATACATCACGCACACGCGATCACAAATATGCTTGACGACGCTCAAGTCATGGGCGACAAATAAGTAGGTGAGGTGGAGCTTTTCCTGCAGATCGAGCAGCAGGTTAAGCACCTGGGCCTGAACCGAGACATCCAGCGCAGAAACCGGCTCATCGGCGACAACGAGGCGGGGATTGAGTGCCAGGGCGCGGGCGATGCCAATGCGCTGGCGCTGGCCACCGCTAAAGGCATGGGGGTAGCGGCGCATATATTCCTGCCGCAGACCCACCAGCTTGAGCAGCTCAGCAACGCGATCGGTGCGCTCGGAGCGGTTGGTCACCCCATTGACGTACATCGGCTCGGCGACGATGTCGAAAATGGTCATGCGCGGATTCAGCGAGCCAAACGGATCCTGGAAGATCATCTGCATTTGAGGGCGGAAGCGTCTTAAATCCTGGCGGTCGAGCGGCGCCAGATCGGTCACCTTGCCATCTGCTTCGCGGAAGAGGATTTCGCCACTGGTCACCGGGAATGCCCTTAAGATGCAGCGCGAGGCGGTTGTTTTCCCACAGCCGCTTTCACCCACCAGCCCCAGGGTTTCGCCCTCACGCACAAAGAAACTGACATCATCTACTGCGCGCACGTTATTGATCACCTTGCGCATCACGCCTTTGTAGATGGGGAAATATTTTTTCAGGTTACGGACTTCCAGTAAAAGCGGAGACGAGGCAGACTTCCGGGGATGGGAGGGCCTGGCGGCGGAAGGCTGCGCAACGCTGGTAGGTTCAATCACGTCGCTCATGATTTTTTCTCCGTGAGGGCGCCAACCGGTGAGGCGACCTCGGGGGAATACAGGAAGCAGCTGACATAATGTTCTTCTCCGACTGCCACTATCGCAGGCTGGTTGGCATTACAAACACCACGGATAAAGTGGACGCAGCGCGGATGGAAAGGACACCCCGCTGGGCGGTTAAAAGGATGGGCTATTGAGCCAGCGATGGTGGGGAGCTTGACCCGAGATTGGGACTGCACACTGGGGATGGAGCGGAGCAAAGCCTGGGTATAGGGGTGTTGGGCATGATTGAAGATCGCATCGACCGGACCTTTTTCCATCACCATACCCAAATACATCACCACAACTTCATCAGCCATCTGAGCGATGACACCCAGATCGTGGGTGATAAAGATG
>JAJZSS010000180.1 GCA_021849525.1 Chloroflexota bacterium | reverse complement strand
CTCGCTGCCTTCCAGCACTTGCAGCCCATCCATATCCGGCAGCATCAGGTCAACGAAAACCAGGTCAGGCTTCTCGCTGGTCAGCGAACGCAGCGCTTCTTGACCACTGCCCGCCAGCACTGCCCGGTGACCGAACAACTCGGCAGCTTTGGTCAGGGTTTCGAGAGTATAGGGATCATCATCTACAAACAAGATACATGCCATTGGCTCGACCTCCATACCCGATCGCCAGGCTGGATAAAATTCTACCATAGGGCGCCAGCCGTTCTGCCCGCAGGGGGATACACTCAGCTATCAAGTCTGAGAGGTCAATAAAAAAATCCCCGGTCAGGATCAGACTCCTGGCCGGGGATTGAGTGGATAACTGGGGAGTTAAAACCCGTAAACCTTGCTGAATTTGTCCGTCAAATAACGCATATAAGGCGCGGGGTCGATCTTGGAGCCGGTGATCCGCTTTACCAGCTCCTGGGACTCATATTTCGCCCCGTGACGGTGGATATTGTTGCGCAGCCAACCCAACAAAGCGCTGAACTCGCCCTTCCGGATCTGGTCCGGTAGATCAGGGATATCCTGGTTGATTCGTTCCCATAACTGGGCGGAGATCAGGTTGCCAAGGGCATAGGTCGAGAAATAACCCACCATCCCACCCGACCAGTGAATATCCTGTAAAACACCATTCTTGTCGTTGGTGGGAGTGACGCCCAGGTATTCCTGCATGCGGCTGTTCCAGGCCTGAGGCAGATCCTTAACTTGCAGAGATCCTTCGATCAGAGCAATCTCCAACTCCAGCCGCAGCATAATGTGCAGGTTATAAGTCGCCTCGTCCGCTTCAATCCGGATCAATGACGGTTGGACCTTGTTGATCCCTTTGTAGAAGGCATCCAGGCTGACATTCCCCAATTGACCCGGGAAAAATTCCTGCAGGCGCGGGTAAAAATGCTGCCAGAATGGATATGACCGCCCGACCAGATTTTCCCACAGGCGGGATTGTGACTCATGCATCCCCAACGAAGCGCCACCCGCCAGAGGGGTGCGTTCCAGGGCATGGTCAACGCCTTGCTCGTACAGGGCGTGACCGGTCTCGTGGACTGTGCTGAAAATGGCTGAGGAGACAAAATCGGGCAAGAACTTAGTCGTGATCCGTACATCGTCGATGCCAAAATTGGTTGTGAACGGATGCGCCGAGCGATCCTGACGGCCGTGCTGCCAGTCATAGCCCATCTTGGTGATCACCTCGACCCCAAAATCCCACTGCTTTTGTTCGGCAAATGTCTGGCGCAGGAAGGAATCATCGACCTGTGGGCGGTCAGCAATGGCTTTGATCAGCTCCACCTGTTGCGGGCGCAGCTTGCCAAAGATCTCTTTCACCTCGGCCGTTTTCATACCCGGCTCAAAATCATCCAGGAGCGGGTCATAAACATGGTCGTATGGGGCAAAGATGGCGGCATACTGGCGACGTAAATCGATGATCTTCTCCAAATAGGGCTGGAACCTGGCAAAATTATTCTCGATCCGGGCTTCCTGCCATACCTGCTGTCCAACCGTGGTCACCCGTGCAAATTCAGCTACCCATTCAGTCGGCACCTTGGTGTTCTTATCATATTCACGGCGCGTGACTTTGACCAGCCGGGCTGCATCCGAATCAGGATCCAGCTGCGCAACCTGCGGTTCCAGGTCTTCCAAAAGGCGTCCTACTTCGTCCGAAGTAAATTTTATGTGCGCAATCTGGCCCAGCGTGGCGAGCTGGTTTCCCCGTCCCTCCGCCGATCCAGCGGGCATATACGTCTGCTGGTCCCAGCCCAGCAAAGCGCTGGCTGCATTCAGATCTGCGACTTCATTCAGGATGGTCTTCAATTGATTGAGCTTGTCTTCCATGCGGTTGTTACCTCCTTATATGTACATGGTATTACTACGTTCGAGATAGATTTGTTTGATAATGGCAATATCTGGGTTTCAGACGATCCTCCAGCGTAGAGGATCGCCGCGCAACGCTGCCAGAACTTCGCGGGCAATATCCTCAGCCGTGCGGATTCCTGCCTCTTCGGTCTGAGTGCTGATATGAGGTGTCGCGATTACGTTGGGGTGGGCCACCAGACCAGTCATGCCAGGCGGCTCACTGGCAAACACATCCAGCGCAGCCCCCGCAACCTGGCCCGATTCCAGCGCTCCCAGGAGCGCAGTTTCATCTACCAGCCTGCCCGGCATCGTGCAAACAATCCGCACTCCACGCTTCATCTGTGCGAAGGCCTGCCCGCCCAGCAAACCACGAGTCTCCGCGGTGAGCGGCACATGCACGCTGATAAAATCCGCTCTCCGATACAGCGCATCCAGGCTCACAGCTTCCACGCCCAGCCGGGAAATCTCTTCAGCCCCGAGCCAGGGATCGTAACCGCTCACCTGCATACCCAGTGCACCCGCCAGCAGATTTAACCTGCCGCCAACCTGCCCCATCCCAATCACGCCCAGAGTTTTGCCCTGGATCTCAACCCCCTGGAATTCTTTCTTCAACCACAAGCCGGCCTTGATGGTCGCATCTGCCCGCGGCAGCGAACGCGCCAGTGCCAGGATCGCACCCAGGGTATATTCTGCTACAGCCGGAGCAGCCGCAGCCGGTGCATTGACCACCTGGATGACCTGCCGGGCAGCAGCCGCCAGATCGATATTCTCCACACCCAATCCAGCCCGGCCAACCACGCGCAGTTTCTTCCCCTCCCGGAGCACTTCGGCAGTCAGCGTGCTGTTCCCGCCCAGGATGACCGCGTCATACTGAGCGATGATCGCCAACAATTCAGCCGCGGGGAGCCCTTTCCGGTCATCCACCTGGCATTCTTGGCGCAGTATTTCCTGACCCTGCTGCTCAAGACCATCTGCGAGCAGGATTCTCCATGTCTGCATGGTATCTCCTGGTTGGGGATAAAGTTTATAACCTGGTTTTTAGGTTACCCGGTTTTTAGGTTACCCGGTTTGTGGGTTACCCCGGTTTGTGGGTTACCCCGGTTATGGGTTACCCGGTCTGTGAATTACCTGGGTTATAGGTCACCTGGGTTATAGGTCACCTGGGTTATAGGTCACCTGGGTTATAGGTCACCTGGGTTATAGGTCACCTGGGTTATAGGTTAGCCCACTACCGGGATGATTTTACCTCAGGTAAAATCAATCCACAAATCTTAAAATCGTATGTAACCTACCTCAGGAGGCAAATCGATGGACAATAACCGGATCATCGTCTTGATCACTGCCCCCGACTACGAAACCGCCCGCCAGATTGCCAGCCGCCTGGTCGAACAACAGTTGGCAGCCTGCGCCAATATCTTGCCGGGTGTCCAGTCGATCTTTCGCTGGCAGGGTGAGGTACAAACCGAGTCCGAAATTCTGCTGGTCATCAAAACGCGCCGTGAGCTGCTTCACACGCGTCTGATCCCGGAAGTGAAAGCCCTCCATCCCTACCAGACGCCAGAGATCATCGCCTTACCAGTAGTGGATGGCGCCAGCGATTACCTGGAATGGATTGACCAGTCTACCCTGGCTGAATAGTCTTTCAGGCTGATAGAAAGTCGCCCTTACTCGTAGCGCAGCGCTTCCACCGGTTCCAGGTTTGCGGCGCGATTTGCCGGGTAGATGCCAAAGAACAGCCCAACGGCGGTCGAGAACAGGGTTGCCAGCAATACTATATCCAGGTCTATCGTGGGCTGGATGGGGGTATTGCTGGCGGCTGCAATCTTCCCCACCCCGAAGGCGATTGCCCATCCCAGGATGATCCCAATGATCCCGCCAATCAGGCTAAGGACCGAGGATTCGGTGAGGAATTGCACCTGGATATCCAGCCGCCGTGCCCCCAATGCCTTCCGCAGCCCAATTTCACGCGTCCGCTCGGTGACAGAGACCAGCATAATATTCATAATTCCGATCCCACCGACCAGCAAGGAGATGGCTGCCACGCCACCCAGAAAGATCGTCAATACATTGGTGATCATACTGGCGGTATCCAGAAAGTCCTGCTGGCTGAGGATCGTAAAATCGTCTGCCCCGATCTCCGTCCGGTGGCGGGTGCGCAGGATTTGCGAGATCTCTTCCATCGCCTGTGGGACTGCCTGAGAGCTGACCACCTGCACCATCAGCATATCCACATTTTCACTGGATGAGCGCCGGAGCAGGCGCTGCTGGGCTGTCGTGAAGGGGACTACACCCCGGTCATCTTCGTTTGAAAATCCCGATCCACCCTTGGACTCCAATACTCCAATCACCCGGAAGGGCTGCCCATCGATCCGCACCGTCTCGCCGGTCACCCCCTGTGATCTTCCGAACAACTTCTCCGCCAGGTCGGGTCCCAAAACAACAACCGATGCCCGGCCCAGGATATGCTCCTCGGTAATAAACTCACCTTCTGTGACGGCATTATTGCGCACCGGACCGTATTCCGGGGTGACAGCTTGAATCTCCGAATTCGAAGTCTCACCGCCAAAAGAATAAGCGCCGCTGCCTTGCAAGACAGGCGCAACCAGCTCCACTGATGGCGCCTGGAATGGATCGCTGATTGCACCGGCATCGCCCAGGGTGATTGGTTTCGGATTGCGCACATCTTCGGTGCCGCCCCGAAAAACAAAGATCAGGTTGGTGCCAATCCCTTGAATGGAGCCAGTGATGGTACTCTCCGCGCCGCGCCCAATGGAGATCATCGCAATCACCGCCGCCACCCCGATCACAATTCCCAGTACGGTGAGGATCGAGCGCATTTTATTCGCTGCCAGGCTTTCCAGTGCATCGATAAGAGCTTGCCAGAGGTTCATTTCTGCCCCTCCACGATGCCATCCCGGATGCGGATCACCCGTTGGGTCTGTGCCGCAACCTCCGGATCATGCGTAACAATAATCAAGGTTGTACCCCGCTCCACATTCAAGGTAAGCAGCAGCTGCATAATTTCCTTACCAGAATTGGAATCCAGGTTACCCGTCGGTTCGTCCGCCAGGATAATCGCCGGGCTGTTGACCAGCGCCCGGGCAATCGCTACCCGCTGCTGCTGCCCACCCGAGAGCTCGTTCGGACGGTGATGGACCCGGTCGCCAAGACCCACCGATTCCAGTGCTGCCTTCGCCATATCTCGCCGGCCTCGCCCCATCCCGGCATACCGCATGGGCAGCTCAACGT
>JAJZSS010000179.1 GCA_021849525.1 Chloroflexota bacterium | reverse complement strand
CTGTTTGATTTCTTTTCCCAGGTTTGGATTGTGCGTGATGACGACGACTGTGGTTAATGTTAGATTTTGACCCATCCGTTAACCTTTTTGATCCGGTTATAGTAGCTGAATTATCTAAGGATCTCTAACCCATAGAGCTCGACGATATATTCCTGGGTTACCGGGGTAAATTCGAAAGACTGTGTGGATGTCGGCGAGCGCAGGACAAAATCGAAGATCGCCTGATTGTCTTTCAAATGCTTCAGAACCAGGGCATCTTGAGGATTCAACGCCAGCAAATAAGCCCGGATGATAATATCCTGGGGGGTAGGCGTGGCCTGGGTGGCTGTGTCGGTAATCCGCTCTGTAGCGCTGGATTGATTTTGTACGGTGACTACATCTGCCACCAGGGCGGTGATTCCCAGATTCTGAAATGCATCGAACGTGAAAGAGCGAGGCACTTTTTCATCGGCATCTTCCGCAGTACCTTCAGAGACCGGAGATGTATCTCCGCCCACCCCGGGGATATTTTCACTCGTCACAGGCTCGGTCATGGTGACCAGGACATCAATGATATCTCCCCTTTGTAGAATTGCTTCCTGGGTCATCACATCATCCGCTGAGAAGGCCATCAAGATATGGTCATCGCTCAGGATGAAGGCCAGATCCCCATTTTTGTTGGTTGGATCAGCCAGATTATGCTGCAGCAGCATCTCGCCCTGGATCAGGTCAGATTTGACGAATTTCCCAACCACTTCGGCTGGATCAGCCACATAATTCCGGGGTAAGTATTCGGCTGGAATATCCACCGTGGTGACATCTTCAGCTTTAATGACATCCCCCAGCTTCATATCGTGGGTCAGCACGACGGCTGTGCTGGTCACAACCTCCAGGTCCGGCGTCGGCTGATTAGATACACTTCCCAAAATCCCGGCCTGGCGAGTAAGAAGATACACCGCGCCAATCCCGGCTCCAATCAGGATCACGCCTATGAGCAGTAGGAGAATTCCACGCAGACGGTAATTCAAAGTTCACCCTCCCTCTTAATAAAAACCCGATCATTCCTTCGGTTTATTGGGTTAAAGAAACAACATACACCCCGGTATCCACGCCGCCTGTACCACCAGGGGCAATCGTTACCGGTGCACCGCTGAGAAAATAGCCTTCGACTGATTTGGCACTGCCGGGCAAATTCGCCGCCAGTCCACCTGGGCATTCAACCTGACCGGTATCGTCAACGCAAGTTACATAGAATGCCGCGAAACCAATAATATGGAAATAATTATTGGGATCATTGTTTACGATCAGATCACCAGCATGGATCTTAGACGAACAGGGAGCCGTTAAAAACGGATTGCTAGGACAATAATCATTGAAAACGGGAAGCGTTCCAAACCGGTATGGATCTGATACTGTCGCCATGATATAGTCTTCAACCCGTTTGAATACAACGTTCTTATCACCCGAGGTGCCAGCCAACCAGGTATGAATGTTGATCGGGTTGGCAAGACCGTATTGAATCCAGCCAGCCAAATCAGCGGCGCCTTTACCTTCTTCCAGCAACAACCAGCTGCGATCTCCAGAAGCTGAGATGTTAGGAGCTCCATCGCCATCGATATCGCAATTGATCGTGCCAACTGGCACGCAGTCCGTTGCCATATCAATGACCAAATCGTCGGAGTCCATGATGATATAGATTTGATCGGTGATATCGCCGTCATTTCCTCTAAACTGGAATGGCTGTGGAACTGCTTCCCCATGGATTGTTAGACCGGGGTAAATAGTGCCGAAGAAATTCGAGTTCGCCAGGGGGATCATTTCGGTCGCCCATTCCAAGGCCTGAATCTGACAATCATCGCTATCGGAGATCCCAGAAACTGGAGCCCGGCAAGACCAGGCAACCGGGATTACATTTTTGGCTGCCGTGGGAGGAAAGCAGTTAGCAGAAGCAGCTGCGGGTACATCCAGAATATTCATCCCAAAAATTTGAGCAAAGAAGGAATCCTGCTCGATGGTGACATTGACGACAACATCCCCTTCGGGGAAATTATCCGCCGTAGCTGTTGCCACCGTAGCACTGTTCTCAACTTCGGCGTAATGTTCTGCCGTGGCGATGACATTTGCCAGAGTATCCCCATTGCATTTAATTCGCGCCCCGGCCAGTGCACCAGCATCCGCGGCTGCCTGGGCAGCCCGGCGATTCAAGAACAGCATTCCCCCATCTAAAACTAATACCGCCAGAGCAACTAACACCAATACGGCGAAAGCATACAGAATCAAGATCTGGCCTTTCGTACTATTCTCGGGTAGTGTTCTCACAGGTTCCTCCAACCCCCTCGGTTACTGATATAAAGGCGCAAGGGTCGCAGATGACTGGACATTTAGAGTGAGAAAGTCGTCGCTGCCAAGAAATATTTTCAAGACCGGGGTAACCGGATAATAGGCATAACTCGCCGTTATGGTCACCTGGTGCAAGCCCTTTGCAGGACTAATTGTCAACAGGCTGTGATCCAGGCTTGGCGCATAATCATGCACGACGACTCTGATTTGATCCGTGTCGAATACATGCACCATTGCATAACGGGTACCCTCCCGTACCGAGTTTGAAAGCTCCAAATAACTGGTCGTAATCCGGGCAATATCAATGAAGATAAACAGCATAAAGATAAACAATGGAATCAGCAATGCAAATTCCACTAATGCCTGACCGTGATATTTCTGGTGTTTACTCATTGCACCATCATCCTTGCCTTACTGCTTAAATCCACCTCACCGGTAAGAAATCCAAAGATCAACAGAGAAACATCATCCTGCTTTACTTCCACCTCAACATAATCTCCAGGTGTGCAGCAATGACTCCACAAAATATCGCTATCCGGCGCAAGGTCAACGCCAGCACTGTAAGCTTCGCCCATCACCGCACTTTTCATGCCGGAGATGTCATCAGGATAATAAGAAAGGTAATAGGCGCCTTCGCGAGCTGCATTCTGCAGGGCAACTTTTATGTAGAACAGGCGGCCAATTTCCAATACCCCCATGACTAACATCAGCATTCCAGGGAGGATCAGTGCAAACTCAACAATTGATTGCCCAATACTTGCTCTCTTTTTCATATGCCAAGCTTTTCCCAAAAATCATCGGTAAAATAATCACAAACCATGGGTGAATACAGAGCCCAAAACCCAGCTTATTTTCCGCGCATCACGATTATAAATGGTTAAACAATATTAATCACATTACAAAATTGTAACTGTCACTTATGTTTGCAACATAAATTAATTAATGCTTTAGGAGTCCAATTTTACATGCGAGCTTATAATCCCAACTGGATATAATCGCAAAACAAGCACCTGACCATGAGCAGTGAATGGGTTAGGCGACTTTAAAGCTGGTTAGTATCCAGTTATTCTGTAAAGGAATCCACCCATCCGCCTGTTCACCTTTATCCCGCAAGAAAGCAAACGGTGTATGCCACCAGTCAAAACCCAGATAATTTGGGGATTATCCGTAAAGAATTGAGCTAATTTTAATTTACGGATAAAAAAACTCCACCAAACCGGGTTACAATTAAACTCAACCCAGCCGGCATGATTGCCTGTTATTCAGGATTCATATGTCCGAGCTCTCGGAATTCAATGTAATGCGTCTAAACCAGATCTCGACCAAATTAGGCTTGATCTTCATCAGCTTTGCCGCACTGGTTTTAGTCTCCGGCGGGGTCACTTTTTGGGGACTGGATGCCCAGAAACTGGATGCTGTAACGATCAATCTGGCCGGTCGCCAGCGCATGCTCTTGCAGCAAATCTCGCGCCTGGTGATCGAGCTGGACAGCACTGGCAACCAGCAAACTGTTGGCGAGATTCAAACCAGCCAGGAAACTTTTCAACAAACGCTGTATGCTTTACGTGATGGCGGGCATGCTCCCTACTTTTCCAGCAGCCAGGTGATATTATCCCCCACCCATGCACCCCAAATCCTGGACCAAATCACGCTGGTTGAAAATGACTGGCAAAAACTTCGGACCCACCTGGCCATCCTTACCAGCAGCCCACCTGACACTGCGGCATTTTCTCAGGCTTTCCAAACCATAAAAGATACGATCCCAGGGCTGGTCGATCAGGTCGATCAGATGGTATATCTGTATGAACAACAAGCCAGCGGGCGAGTCTATCTATTACGCAATGTACAGATTGCCTTTGTGGTCTGTGCTCTGGCCCTATTGCTCAGTGGTTTTTGGGCTACCCGCTATTTTATTCTCCGTCCAATGGGTGCATTGGGTCAAGCCGCCCAGCAGATCGGAGCCGGCGCCCTGGAAACCCCGGTTAAGGTGTCGGGCGATGCCGAGATTGAGCTACTCGGAACTGCCATGGAAGAGATGCGCCGGGACCTGCTGGCTTCGAAATCAGAATTACTTCGGGCGGCTGCGACCCTTGAAGAGCGGGTAATCCAGCGTACTCAGGAGCTGGAAAGCCTGCAAGAAGTCAGCCATGAAATTACTTCTCGCCTGGATATCAAATCGGTACTGAATTCAATTGTGGATAAAGCCCGCATCTTATTGAACGCGGATGTCGCTTTCTTATGCCTGCTGAATTCAGAAGAGTCGTTATTAAGCCTGCAATCCAATAGCGGGCCAGCCCAGGCCATCTCCCAGACTACGAATCCGATAAAAGCCAGCTGGGCTGAAGATGTGATCTCTGGCGAGACTGCTGTATGCCATCAGGCTGGCAACTGCACCGGAGATTGCGGCGTTGTAGATCCAACCTATAGGCTTAGCCAGCTGGCAGCACCCCTCCGCTACGGCGAGCGCGCGATCGGGGCATTATGCGTGGCTTCCAGACAGGAGAATTTTTTTAGTTCAGACGCTGCCGATCTACTCACCCGTTTAGCGAATATTGCCTCCCTGGCATTGGAAAATGCGACTCTTTATACACAACTGGAGCGTTCAACCATGCTGGAGGAGCGCCATCGCATCGCCGCAGAAATGCACGATGGCCTGGCGCAAACGCTATCTTTTCTCAGGCTTGCTATTGAACAAACCGAAACCCATCTTGCATCCGGTTATGTATCCCAGGCCCAGCACAGCCTGTCTCAGGCGCACAGTGGACTCGACCAGGCTGCGATCGATATTCGCCGCGCAATTGCCAGCCTGCACGATGAATACCCCACCCAATTC
>JAJZSS010000178.1 GCA_021849525.1 Chloroflexota bacterium | reverse complement strand
TGGAGTCGTAGACGAAATAACCCTGGGCATAGTTGTCGGTTTCTTCACCGATGATCTTGATCGAGTTCTTATTGGCGCCAACCGTGCCATCGGAGCCTAAGCCCCAGAACATGCACCGTACAGTCTCAGGGGATTCGATGAAGAACCCCGGGTCGTAGTCCAGGCTGGTGTGGGTGACATCATCATTGATGCCAACGGTGAAGTGAGTTTTCGGCTCGGATTTGAGCAGCTCGTCATAGACTGCTTTGACCATCGCCGGCGTAAATTCCTTAGAAGACAGACCATACCGCCCACCAATTACCCTGGGAAGATTACCTTCCCAGCCTTCTGCCAGAGCGGTCAGAACATCCTGGTAGAGGGGCTCGCCGGACGCGCCGGGTTCCTTGGTTCGATCCAGGACGGCGATTGTTTCAACGGTGCTCGGCAAAGCCTGGATAAAATGCTTGACCGAGAATGGTCGATACAGGTGAACGGCGAGGACGCCGACCTTTTCGCCGCGCTCGTTCAGATATTTGGCGGTTTCGCCAGCAGTTTCCGCGCCAGAGCCGATCATGATGATCACCCGCTCTGCCTGGGGATCCCCAACATAATCAAAGAGGGTGTATTGTCTGCCAACGAGGGCTGCGAAGCGATCCATCGTTTTTTGCACGATTTCCGGGCAGGCTGAATAATACGGGTTGACGGTCTCGCGACCCTGAAAATACATATCCGGGTTCTGGGCAGTGCCCCGAATTACGGGCTTATCGGGGGTCAAGCCGCGAGCGCGGTGAGCCCGTACGAGATCGTCATCAATCATGGCGCGCAGGTCTTCTACACCCAGGCGCTCGATTTTGGTTACCTCGGATGAGGTACGGAAGCCATCAAAGAAATGCAGGAAAGGCACGCGGGCCTCGAGGGTAGCCGCATGCGCAATTAATGCCATATCCTGAGCTTCCTGCCCCGAATTCGAAGCCAGCATGGCAAACCCGGTGCCGCGTGTGGCCATCACGTCAGAATGGTCACCGAAGATCGAAAGACCCTGGGCGGCTAACGAACGAGCTGCGACATGAAAAACGGTCGAAGTCAACTCGCCGGCAATTTTATACATATTGGGGATCATCAAGAGCAAGCCTTGCGACGCTGTGAAAGTTGTCGTCAACGAACCGGTCTGCAGCGCGCCGTGCACAGCACCCGCTGCGCCGCCTTCCGATTGCATTTCAATCACCAGTGGTACTGTCCCCCAGATATTGGGTTGATTACGAGCTGACCACTCATCTGAATATTCACCCATAGAAGTCGATGGTGTAATCGGGTAGATTGCAATGACTTCGCTTAATTTATGGGCAACATTAGCGGTAGCTTCGTTCCCTTCGAGTGTTACCATAGATCTAGGCATAATTTTTTCTCCGTTCGATTTTTTTAGTTCAGCAGGCATTTTGATTTCTATACTATATAATAACCCGCATTAGTTTCCCTAGATAGTAGTTTATCTTGCAAGGGAATTCTGGTGTAGTTATATATGGCATGATAATTACCTGTTTACTGTCATATATCAGACAAATCCTGTTTATATTGTAAACATGGGGCTTTGCAGCCAGTATGGTTCCAGTTTGAGCGGAAAATTCAACCATCCTGGAATCATGCATAATTGTAATTATGGATTCCATGTAAATTGAATTTGTGCTATACTCTACGTATGGATTTTGACCAGCATATCTGGCAGGATTGGGCAATAAACTTGCACCGGTGGGGGTTGGATCACATGGTGGCATCCGTGCTTGAATCTACAGGTCCGCTGGCAATCCTGGGCGCCCAGGCTTTATATATTGGTCAACCACTTCTCAGATTGGCTTTCGCGGGAGAAAATTTGGATGCACTTACTCAGTTGCTGGAGGATGACCAAAAGCAGCGTGCGTTTGTTTCCTTATTAAGGGAGGTACCTTCCAGTGAATCCGATCCTTCCGTTTGAGCTTGGCTTTGCCGGGCTATTTTTCATTATTCTGGTAATTTATGCTCTTGTGATCCGCAAGCGCCCGGATCGCCCCCTGCGGGAGATCCCGGCTTTTGCTCGTTTGGGGCGCTCAGTAGGCCTGGCTGTAGAAGCCGGAAAACGGCTGCATATCTCCTTGGGCTATGGCGGAGTAAACGATGTGCCGGGTGCCTCAGGTCTGGTTGGCCTGACGATGCTTCAGCGGATTGCCCGCGCCGCATCCATCAGCGACAAGCCGCCCATCGCAACCAGCGGTGAAGGCACCCTCGGGATTCTTTCGCAGGATACTTTACACAGCGCATACCAGGCGATCCGCTCCGAAAGTCTTTTTGACCCGATGTACGGGCAGATCAGTGGGTTAACGCCGTTTTCATACGCGGCTGGAACACTACCTGTGATTTTTGATCAGCAGGTATCGACCACCGTCTTAGCCGGGCATTTTGGCAGTGAGGTCGCCCTGATCGTGGATGCCAATGAACGCGTTGGCAGCCATACTCTGGCTGGCAGCGATAACCTCGAAGCGCAAGCTGTGTTGTACGCCAGTGCACAGGATCCATTGATTGGTGAAGAGCTGTATGCAGGGGGTGCCTACTTAAACGCCGGATTGATGCACCAGGCCAGCTTACGCGCTCAAGATGCGATGCGCTGGGTTGTAATCCTGGGTATTCTTTTGGGAAGCATGCTTAAGTTGTTTGGGGTGATCAAATGAACCGCTTGCGGACCTCGCTCTCGGTTGCGCTTGTCATCGCGATTGGATTGATCGTTTTGGCCGGGTACTTTCTCGAAAACCCTATGCTGAATACCCTGCAAACAGTTTTTTTGCATTGGGCGGCTATCCTGGCCTCGGTTGCCTTGATCGTCGGGGTATTCAACCTGTTAAATGTGCACATCCGAAAAATAAATACCGGCCAAAAGGGGAGCCTGTACAGCTTGATCCTGATATTATCCCTGATCGTAACGATCCTGGTTGCTGGTTTTTTGGGACCAACATCTGAGTGGTCGTTGTGGATCTTTAACAATATTCAGCTGCCCGTCGAGACCAGTTTGTTGGCAGTTTTAGCTGTTGTATTGGCTGTTGCGAGCGCGCGTTTGCTGGGCCGTCGTTTCAACGCTTTCACCTTGGTCTTTGTTCTCACCGTCCTGGTCGTACTGGCAGGAAGCATTTCGCTCAGCTTCCTGGATCTTTCGGCTATGGCTGCAATACGATCCTGGTTCGAGCGAGTGCCAGCAACTGCTGGTGTGCGTGGGATCCTCCTCGGTGTTGCATTGGGTACGGTGGCAACCGGTTTCCGGCTCCTTTTAGGGTCTGACCGGCCTTATGGGGGTTAAGCATGGCTGAAATTCGCTGTCCGATGTGTGGTAAGCCTAATCCTCCCGAATTGGAAATCTGCCAATTCTGCCAGGCACGCCTGAAACCACTGATTGTCAAACCCCAGGAACCAACCGACGATTGGCTCAAACCAGCAGATGCCGGTCTTGACGATCAGGCTGGTGCATCCCAACCCGAAGCTCCTGATTGGCTGCGTTCACTCCGCTCGCATGAAACGCCAGTTGAAAACTCAGAAGATGCTGATGCGATGGGCGATCCGGCAGAATGGTTACGAGCCGGGCTGGATGATCCGGATTTTATGGGTGTAAAACGTCCTGCCTCGCATGACGCTGATTGGTTAGCTGACTTCCGCTACAGTGACGCAAATGAAGAGACAGGTAGCAGTAACTCTTCGCCACTCGATGAAGAGGCATCAGAGCCAGAGCCAGGAACAGCCTCGGATGATATCGATGCCAGCATGCCCGATTGGTTGACGAGCGCAAGGATCGATAGCGGTGATGAGATTGTTGAATCGGAATCACCGGAAATATTGCGACCGGGTGATGAGGCTGAGCCCGAATGGTTAACCCGGATCCGAGCCACTCGTCCTTCTGAATCGATAGCTCAATTGCCTGAGCCAACCGACGACCGGAGTGATATTCCAGACTGGCTGAAATCTCCCGATCTGAATTTTGAGACCGCAGCCGGAGAAATCCCTGAGGTGCCTGCTGCTGAAGAAAAACCTTCTGACTGGACCGCTTATTTTAACCAGGAGCCGACTGAATTGGAGTCAGAAGCTGAGCCATCGAGGCCAGCCGAGGAAGAAGAAATCCTGCTTCCAGAGCAGGAACTTCCTGAATGGATGCAAGAAAGCTCAAACCCACCGGCTGAATCGGTAAATTATGCCTTACCAGAGGAGCCTTCTGAGCAAGAAGGATCCGAGGATGATGCCATCGGGGATACTCCTCCCTGGTATGCAAGTATACCTGGCAGGCCGATTAAGCCAACCGACCAGCTTACTGAATGGTTGCGAATGGAAACCACTGGAGCAGATGTTCCAGAGCAAACAGGTGCAGAGGAAATTCCGGGTTGGTTGAAAGCCAGCGATGATGAATTAGTGGTGAAGTCAAAGCCTTCAATATCGGAAGAATTGCCCGAAGATGTTGAACCACTGCTTACTGGCGATGAGTTAACCTCAAACCTTCCTTTTGAGAGCGAACCCGGCAATGAAGCACCCGAGTCTTCTATCCCAGAAAGCGACAGAGCATTTCTGGATGACGAATTTGCTACAATAGAAAAAGAGCTGTTCCCCGGACCCGACCAGGGGAGCTCCGAGGATCCATTAATCGTTGATGGCAGCCTGGAAATGGGAAATGACCCACCCTGGCTTATTGAATTACGCCATAAAATGGATGAATCTGGAGATCCAATTGCTTCCAAGGTGGCGCCATTTTCTGGAGATGTCGAGCAGGAACTGCCGGCTGAAGAGTTTGCTGGACAAGAATTGCCCGACTGGCTGCTCGATGTCCATGCTCAAGAAGCAATTGGCCAGATATCTAAGGCGGCCGCACCAATCGAAGAAGTAGAAGATACTGGTGAAGCAGTAAAAGATACGGGCCTTGCTCAAGCAGACCTTCCGTCCTGGCTTCAAGCCATGCGTCCGGTTGAGGCGGTTGCCCCGGCGGCATCTGAACTACCGGACGAACGTGACCAGAATGTTGAGAGCGCTGGTCCGCTTGCTGGAATTAAGGGTGCTCTTAAGGCCGAAGTGGATATCACTGCCCTGCATAAACCGGGTTCGTTCGGACTCAAACTGGACGTAAGCGATATGCAGCGGGCGCGCGCGGAAATGCTTCAGGAATTAATTCAGAAGAGATCGGAA
>JAJZSS010000177.1 GCA_021849525.1 Chloroflexota bacterium | reverse complement strand
TCTGTGATCGGGTTACCTGAATCTACCTACCACCGGATGTAGGGCTGGGTCATAATTACCACCGGCAGGCGAGATAGTATGGTCAGCAGTGGATTGGCGCTGAACAACCTGAAGAATATTTACTTTGGGGGAAATTCCGATGCCCCATTATTTTTATCGATCCGGCGCAATCCATATCGAAACTCATCGATAGTATGTATTTTGGTTAAAGGGATCGTAACCTGAGCCAGCGGTCCAGCTGAAGTTTCTCCCCAATAGGTGTGAGAAGGAACATTTTTACTTACGACTGTACCAGCTTTGATTACAGAACCTTCTCCAATATTCACGCCAGGCAAAATGACGCAATGTGGCCCGATAAACACGTCTTTACCAATCTTTACGGGCGCTGAATAACACTTTGAGCATTTTGCGCCCCAGTGTAAGTGAGAGATGATAGACACCCGAAGGCCTATCGTACAATTATCATCAACATAAATTTTTTCTGGATAAAGCTCATCAAAATATACATACTGAGCGATCCAGACATTCTTACCAACATTCACTCCGCGCTGTTTTTGCAGCCAGGGGCGGACACTGTCGCCGCCAGGTATAACAAATGCTAGCTTATTAAGCACTCGTTTGAATATATTAACGAATATATTCTGCATCTGATTACCTAATTTTCGAAAAAATTCTAGCTCAAGGACCCTTCAAATACTGAATCGTTGATAAGTAAGGATTCACCACAGAAATATTTTTTCGCAACCTAATTTTAAACGGAGTAATCAAATAGCAACCAGCCGCCTTTATGATAACTGGATTCGCCAGATTCGGGAGCTTCGAACCGGCCCGCTCATAACCCAGATTCGCAAAATTGAATGGCCGCTTGTTTGGATTAACATGTGCAGCTCTGTGTGACTTAAACGTATTGCAGGGAACATGCCAGGTCTGAACAAGCTATGGGGTATCCCAAGGCGCTTGTAAAAGTTGTTGGAAAATCAGCAAACCGGGTGTGGACTTGATACGACTCTATTGCTCATAATCGGCGGGAGACAAAAATGCGGAAGCTAGGTGAAACCCGTTGATCGTGGATAGTGCCAGGATCAAATATGAAATTCTCACTTAAAACATCAACAATACCACCACCCCCACCACCGCCGTCAGCGACCCGGCGACTGCCCGCAGTCCAACCCTCTCATTGAAAAAATACCTCCCCACCGGTAACAACCACACCGGCGAGAGTGAGTTCAACAGGCTGGCGATTGCCACGCTGGTATTATCGAGCGCAAACATCATCAACCCACTGCCCAGCATGGGGCCAAATATTGCGCCGAAAAATATGTACCGGGTTGTTATTGGTGAGGCTTCAAGCTCCTGGATAGTGGATCTGGATTCACCCTTGAGCAGCATCAGAACCAATAATATGACCATCGCGATCCCAACGCGTAAAAGGTGCCCCGAAATCGGAGATAAATCTCCACTCAATCCCAGCTTGGCTGTGATATTTCCGAAGGCATGCAGGATCGAAGCGCCGACTGCCAGCCAGATTCCACGTGTGTACCCAGATTTTCCCAAAGAGGAGACTTCGCCATTTTTGCGGTCGGATACGACCCAGGCGATCCCTGCCAGGGTAACCAGGATTCCGGCTGTTTGCACCAGGGTCAGCCTTTGATCCAGGATAATCCAGGCCAGGATCGAGCTGATGACCGGGATCAGGGTGATTACCAGCATACTGAGCCGGGTACCAATCCGGTTGAACGCTGCGAAAAGCAGCGTGTCGCCCAGCACCAGGGCAAATACACCGGATAGGCTCAGCCAGAGTAGATTTGCGGTCTCGATTGAAGAAGGAAACAGGCTGCCTTCAAGCAGCCAGTGAGGGATGATCAACAGCAGGAACGTGAAAACCAACCGAACCCGGTTAACGGTTGAAACGCTCGCCCCCCGAGTCGCCAGGGTATTGAATGTCGGACCGATGGCAAAACAAATCGAGGCAAGCAGGGCGGCTGCCTCACCAAGATAATTCAGATTCATATTGAGTGCGGATCAAACCCCTTGTGATCGGTTGGTAAACACCCAGCGATAGTTGCTGGAGGATTTTCCCACCGAATTAATTTGTTAACAGGTGATAAGAATTAATTATTCAAGTTGATTTATTAATTAGAGTATAATTTCACGAAGTTTGCCTGTCAAGAGACTCGCAGAATACAGGCTTTCTCGCAAAGCAATTTTCCACTGAAGTTCTCTGTAGTACACCTGAGGTACAGCTTATGTACACCCAGGTCAACCAGAGGTAAACCGGAGGTCAACCTATGGCAGAATTCGATTATCTGGCTATCTCCGCAGCTGAGCTCCCTCATTACAGCCCGGTGCAAATCCAGATTCTGCCGGATCCAGCCAGCTTATTCCAGCACATGGCGCGCTCCATCGCCGATGAGATCAGGTTGAACAATGCCTCAGGTCTGCCAACCCGCTTGATCCTCCCCGTGGGTCCGGTAGGACAATATCCAATTCTGGCCCAGATCTGCAACCAGGAGCAGATCAGCCTGCGGAACACCCACACCTTCAACATGGATGAGTACTGCGACTGGCAGGGGCGCTGGATACCCCAGGAACACCCACTTAGTTTCCGGGGAATCATGCAGCGCTCGTTCTTCAGACTCCTGGATCCTGATCTAAGCCTCCCACCGGAACAAGTTCACTTCCCCGATCCATTAAACCTGGACCAGATCAGCCAGGACATCCAGGATGTGGGAGGAATTGATACCTGCTATGGGGGCATCGGTTATCACGGGCATATCGCGTTCAACGAGCCACCCATTTCTCGCTGGTTTCAAGTTTCTGTCGAGGATTTCAAAGCCTCAAAAACCAGGGTGGTCCCACTGGCGGAAGATACCATCGTGATGAACAGCATTCGCAATACGGGTGGGAATCCACGGAATTTTCCACCGCTGGGGGTAACCCTAGGAATGAGGGATATCCTGGCAGCCCGGCGAATCCGGATCTACTGCCCGGGGGGCATGTGGCAGCGGCACGCGGTCCGCATGGCTCTTTTCGGTAAGCCGGCCCCAGATTATCCAGCCACCCTGCTGCAGAACCACCCTGACTATATTCTCTATCTGGATGAGGAGACCGCCCAACCTCCAGCATTCTCTGCATAGACCTTCTTACAATAAAATTTATCGCTATGGATAAAAACAACCGTGGAAAACGTACTTCCACGGTTATTTATTTAACTACACGAAATATCTAATATATTATTTATTCTGTATTGAACTCTGACCAATCCAGAATGCAGCCTAACATCCCCTGATCAGCTGATTTCAGTGTTTCATACACCAGCGGGGCATCTGAAGCGGGAAAGCGGTGGGTGATTAAATCCTGAACCTTTAGTCTTCCCTGAGCCATCATTTCCAGCAGGTACTGGCGGTTGGCTTGCTGAGTCCACGGGTGACGGATGGTGGGTGTGGTTGGGCAGCGCGGTTGGGAGGCTGCCAGCAGAGTCAGCTCTCGCTGCATAAATTCTTTGGGGAATTGGAGCTGAACCGATTCATCGACGATACCTACCGTCACGATCCGCCCTCCCAGGGCTGCCAGCTTGAAGTTCTGGGGAATATGCCAGGTGCTGCCGGTCGCGTCCAGGATCACAGGGGCGCCTTCGCCTCGCGTGAGCCCCAGGACAGCACTTTGCGGATCAACCTTTCCGGAATTCACCAGTTCGTCTGCGCCGCGCTCCCCAGCTATCTGCAGTCGCTCGTCAGACAGATCTATGGCGATCATCCGACCTGCGCCGTGTAATCTGGCGAGGGTCACTGCAATCTGACCAATAATCCCCAGCCCAACGATCAGTACAGTCTCCCCCATTTCGAGCTCTGCCCGGCGTAAGGCATGCAGGGCGACACTGGCCAAAGGCAAAAAGCTCGCAGTTTCATCATTTACGGAGTCGGGTACCGGCAGGGTCACCCAGGGTTCTGTCGACGCCAGGGCAGCCGAGGCATGGCCAACCAGGCTGATCACGCGATGACAGGGTTGAATGCCAGCCTGATTTTTACCGGCTGCAATCACCTCACCCATCAGAGCGTACCCGGGGTTGGCACGAAAGGCAGCATCATCCCACACCCGGGTCAGGGCAGCCAGCTCGGTGCCGGGGCTGATTAACGATAAGCGAGCGCGAACCAGAACTTCATTGCTTTGTGGTTCCGTTAAGCTACACGAAATCAGCTCGGCCCGAGTATCTCGAAACGTGATTACAGACGCCTGGATGGTTGACATACGAAGAATATCCTAATAATTCTTTTTGATCGTCCGTGCAGTCAGGTGTGGATTGAGCTTGCTCCACTTATCCAGCACAGCCTGATTATGAGTAAGCGCGCCGGGCAGATTGTAGCTCATAAACACTGGCGGCTCGATCTCCATTTCGACCAGGCATGCCACAGTTTCAGCCAACAGGCAATTCCAAACCAGCGTCCCAATTACGGTTGAGCTTGGTGCAACGCGCCAGGGGTAGCCATCCACAGGGACGAGGGCATCGCCGGGAACACCCCCATTGTCGATCACATAATCCACTACCTCAGGCAGTTTCTTGCCCACCACCGAAATGGGTGCGATCCGGGCATATTCGAGCGAGCACACTCCAACCGTAATCTGGCCTCTGCGCTTCGCCTCAATCGCCATCTGCACCAACAAAGCATTGGAGCCGCTGTCGGCATAAATAATCAACAACTCACCTGGCTGAGGATCATATTCATCCAGGATTGGGATCGCCAGCTCAGGCATTCGTTCGAGCTGGCTGCTCATCCGGGCGCTCTCGTGCAGCATGAGCACCTGCGGGATAAAGATCGGTACTGCTGCAGCCAGTCCACCAGCCCGGAAGTATGCTTCTTCGGCGAGAATGTGGGAATGACCGGTGCCAAACAAAAATATCCGCCCATCTCTGGCGATCACACTCGCCATGTGGGCGGCAATTTCGCCAAGAATCCCCTCCTGGCTTTCAATTACCTGGGCTTGCAGTCTGGTGATCGCGGCAAAATAGCGTCCGATACCGGTGGTAGTTTTCGATAGTTTCATCAGTTCTATCCTACATGGATAATCCGGGACTGATCAAGCTTCATAATGAGGCATCAGACACCCGGAATGGGATCATCCGCCATCATCAGATGGACCGCGGCAGTTTTGAAACACCTGGGC
>JAJZSS010000176.1 GCA_021849525.1 Chloroflexota bacterium | reverse complement strand
GCGGCGATAGCCTTAACTGTATATTTCAGGGTCAGGATATTGTCGGCTGCTACCAGGGCATTGTCGAAGCGGAAATCGATCTCGTGCTGGCCCAGGGCCACTTCGTGGTGCCCCATCTCGACCTGCAAGCCCATCCCCAGCAGGGCATCCATTAATTCAGTCCGCACCGACACCGCTTCATCATTGGCCGAGAAATCAAAGTAGCTGCCGATATCGTGCGGCACCGGGTGCGTTAATCGCTCGCCGTTGCGCCGGAAGAGGAAAAACTCGGGCTCGGGGCCGACATTGTAGGTCCAGCCGCGGGCTTTGATCTGCGCCAGCAGGCGCTGCAGCGTGCTGCGCGGGTCACCGGCAAAGGGCTTGCCATCCGGGGTGTAGATATCGCAGAAGACGCGTGCCCGGCGGTACTCCGGGTTGGTCCAGGGCAGCACAACAAATGTAGAAGGATCAATCACCAGGCGCATATCGCTTTCCTGGATGCGGGCAAAGCCTTCCACCGATGAGCCATCGAACCACATGCCATCTTCGATCGCTTCTTGAGCGCGATGCACCGGCATATCCACACTTTTAACCACGCCGGTCACATCGGTAAACTGCAAGGAGATGAACTTGACGTTCTCTTCTTTAATTCTTTTGAGCATATCGCGCTGATCCATCATAACCTCCCGCCACTGGCGAATAAAAAACTCTCCGCATTCTAGCGTAGGAACCTCCGGACGTCAACAAATTGCCATGAGATGACAGAATGGCAATGCGAGAATCATTCTCCGGACATAAAAAAACCACCCTGCTTTGGATACAGGGTGGGCCATAACTGATATTCAATTCGCAGCAGCGATCAATCGTCGCCAGTCTTCTTCGCTTCAGCAGGTGCTGCAGGGGTGGATTCTTTACTTTCTTTACCTTCTGAAGTTTCCTTACTGGTCGTTTTGCCCTCATCATCGCCGCTTTTCGAGCTGCGATGGCTGGCGCCAGACGGCGAGCGGTTATCGGTAGCGTAAAAACCAGAACCTTTGAAGACAATCCCCACAGGCTGGTAGACCTTACGCAGCGTTTTCTTCGAGCATTCCGGGCAACGGGTCAGAGGCGCATCGCTGAAGGACTGCCTGCGATCGAACTGCACGCCACAATTTTCGCACCGGTAGGTATAAATAGGCATAGGATCTTCCGACCTCAATTCACAACCAAATAACAGGTTAACATTATAGCGCGCAGGCATAGGCTTGGCAAGAGGTGGTCCACCGGACTCATATAAACCTCTAACAGTCAGGCTTGAACGGGCTCACTCAAGGAACGCTGGAGGCGTAGATCCCAAGATGATTGCCCACCACCCGCTCGCGGCCGGGGATGCCCTGGTCGACCGGGGAGTTGAGCAGCTGGGCGTTCCCACCTGGGCCGGCCTGCACCAGCGTGCTGGAGCCGCCGCCATCCATATTCATTCCGATATAACCCCCAATCTCGAGGATCAATGCTGCCAGCTCCTCCAGGGTGGCGCCTTCGGAATAACCAGGCTGGCGCCCATCCACCACCAGGATCAGCAGGGTCCGGCCGCGCCGGTCGAGTGCCAGGGCGGTGCGCGGTTCCGCCTCACCATCCAGCCCGGATAAAACCTGCCCCCGCGAGACCAGCATCAGGTTGCCTGAGATGGCGTTGTACACTTTGCCACCAGAAGCGTTGAACTGGGCGCGATTGTTGCGTCCCAGGTAGAGTACCGGCTCCTCGTCGGTAAAATAAGAATACTGCACACCCTGTGAAGCTGCCAGTCCGACCGGGGCCACCCCATCCCCGCTGCGCGGATAGACATCCAGTGGTCCATTCGAGCGCCAGGGAGTAAAGCCATCCCCATTGACCGCCAGCTGCAGGTCGAACTCTTCCAAAAATTGGGATGTGGTGCGGGCTGTGAGAGGCAGCTCGGCTTTGGGATCGCCGGGCGTGACCAGCAGGGAAAGACCTGGGGCACGCAGATCGACCTGGACCACATGGATCACCATGGGGCGCGGCGACTGGCGCACCTGGCGAGAATAAACTACACCCTGGAAAAGCTCCTGGCTCTGCTCGGCAGGCTGCGGGCGACCGCCAAACCAGTACCAGGCCACGAATAGACCGGCGACCAGCACCAGGCAGGTAATCCCAATCCCCAGCAGCAGGGGGAGTGAGATGCGGCGTTCTACGCCAGATGGGTTCAAGGCATCACATCCCAGATGCGCACCAGGCCATCGGCGCTGCTGCCCGCCACCCGGTCGCCCTTGGGCGAATAAGCCACACCGGTCACCGCCTGGGTAGAACCGATCAATAAGCGCTCCGGCAAGAAGCGGTCCTGCTCCGGGTCATAGCGCCACAAGCGTAAGGATCCATCCTCCGAGCCACTGAGAAGGCGCTGCCCATCCGGCGAAAAGGCTACCCCGGTGACAGCCCCATAATGCCCGGAAAGCACCTGCTTTTCCTCGCCGGTGAGCATATCCCACAGGCGAACCGTGTAATCATCGTAACCAGTGGCCAGCAGCTCCCCACCCGAGGTCAGGGCAACACTGCGGGTGGCCAGCCCGAAACCTTTCAAATGTAGCTGCCAGCGGTTGTTACTAATATCCCAGACCCGAAGGTCGCCGCTGGCTTCGCCCCAGACCAGCGCCGAGCCATCGGGTAAGAACGCCAGGCTCTCGATCCGATTCAGACCTTCGTCGACCATATTGAGCATCGCGCCGGTCTGGACCCGCCAGACGCGCACGGTGAAGTCTTCGGCGGCGCTGGCTAAACTCCGGTCATTGGGCGAAAATGCCAGCGCCAGCACCCACCCGGCGTGCCCGGTGAGGCTGCGCTGCAGCATGCCATCCGATACCCGCCAGAGGCGGACGACGCCATCATAAGAGCCGGTGGCAATCTCGGTGCCGCGGTGATTAAAGGCCAGGCTGCGGATCGGATAAGGGTGCCCCTGCATGGTGCGCAGCAGAAAGCCCTGGTCCACCCGCCATAAACGCAGGGAATTATCCACGCCCACACTGGCCAAATAGCCGCCGTCCGGCGAAAAATCCACGCTCCACACCTTGCCAACATGGCCTTCCAGGCTGTAAAGCGGATTCTGGGCTTCCCATACCGGCTCTGCCGGTGGCTGGCAGGCCGCGGACAGGGTGGGCACGGGCAGCTGGCGAACCTCCAGGTTGTTGGTCTCGTCGCTCTCATGGACCTGCGAAAACACATCTAATAAGATTTCGTTGATGGTCTCATAGCCAGAAAACCACAGGCTGACCTGCTCGCCAGGTGGCAGAACGGCTTCCACCGCCTGCTCCTGCTGGTTGACCCGGACGGCAAAGAGTGGGGCATCCGCCAGGCCGGTATTGCGCACCCACAGGCGTATGCCCAGCCCGGCCTCAGAATCCAAACAGGAATCTTCGGTCTGATAAGCAATTTCGACTTTATACAGGGTCAGATCAGGTAATGCTTGGGAGGTTGTGGTGGGAAGGGGTTCTTCGGAGGTAGCGGTGGTCGCCGGAGACCAGACTTCCACCGGCTGGCAGCCGGCCAAAGCCAAAACAAGGACGCAAAGCAAAAAGACCAGGCGTTTTCCAGCCATATCGGGGAGCATCGAGCCTGGCGCAGGGTGAACAAACGCCAGGGGGTAAGGATTTATTTTACAACGCCAGGCGCGCTTCTTCGGCGCGCATGGCATTGAAAGCGGCGATCGAAACTTCCAGCATTGCCAGGTCCGGCTCACGCGTGGTCATATGCTGCAGCGCCAGGTTGGGCTTAATGATCAGGCGCACCAGGGGCGAATCCAGATGGCGCGAGGTCCAGCGGATGAACTCATACGCCAGCCCCGCCAGGACAGGCAGCAGCAGGATGCGGCTGGCCAAACGCCAGAACCAGGGTAAAGGCCCCAGCAGGCTGAATAACAGGACTGAGAACAGCACCAGGGTGAGCAGGAAAGCCGTCCCACAGCGCGGGTGTTCGATCGAGAAGCGGGAGACATTTTCGGGGGTCAGCTCCGCGCCGGCTTCGAAGGCGTTAATCGTTTTGTGTTCTGCGCCGTGGTACATGAACACCCGCTTGATATCGGGCATGTTGCCGATAACAGCGATATAGCCGATCAGCAAGCCCAGGCGCACGACGCCCTCGGCGACATTTCCCCACCAGGCGCCCCAATTCGCAAGCTGCTCGCTCAGCTGCCCAAGGGCGGCGGGGGCGAGAAAGAACAGGCCGATGCCAAAAGCCAGAGAAATCCCCAGTGTGGCATACAATGCGGGCCCCTCGATCTTCTCGTCCTCGCCAGTCTGGGTGTTGGCGGCAATGGTGAGGGCGCGGATGCCCAGACCCAGTGCATCCCACAGGCCAATCAGGCCGCGCAAGAAGGGGATTTTGGCGATCGGGCTGCGATAGATCCCGCTCAGTTTTTCGGTGTGGATGATAATTTCTTGGGTGGGGGCGCGCATGGCAATGGCGACGCCCTGCGCCCCGCGCATCATGACGCCTTCGATCACCGCCTGGCCTCCGTAAGAAGGTAAGGATTCACTCATAGGTAAATGATTGTACGATTTAGATGGAAGACCGTCAAGCAGAAAAGGGGTTCACTCACCGAGTTCTCAGACAATCTGAGACGATTTCGCACGGCCTGGACCGGCGACAGAGAGACAAAACACCCCAGGGGTAATCCTTCGGATTTCAGAAATCCCCGGGGTGTGGTCAGGTACGTGACACAGATTGGACAGTATCGCCAGTGACCGTCTTTAGCTATAAATTCAGGAAGAAATGCGTGACTGCATCGAGGCCGCGATAAAAGGTGGGCAGGTGCAGCTTCTCGTTGGGGGCATGCAGGTTATCGTCGGGCAGGCCAAAGCCCGTGCAGACCGATTCGACACCTAATACTTGCTGGAACTTGGCAACCACCGGCACGGAGCCGCCCTCCCGGCGGTACAGCGGGCGGACCCCCCATACAGTTTCGAGCGCCTTTACCATGGCAGCAACCGCCGGGTGGTGGATATCGCTGATGCTCGGAAAACCGCCGGAGTGTTTGATCAGTTCCCAGCGAATGGTCGCAGGCGCATTCTCCGTGAGGTACTGGCGCAGCTGCTCCAGCACCTGGTCGGGGTCCTGGTCGGGGACCAGGCGCATCGAGATCTTGGCCATTGCCTTGGAAGGCAGCACGGTCTTGGTGCCTTCTCCGGTAAAGCCGGAAAG
>JAJZSS010000175.1 GCA_021849525.1 Chloroflexota bacterium | reverse complement strand
GTTGTGGTTCGAGCACGGCGATTGGATCCACGCCCGTGATGAATCCGATCCCGACCTGCGCTGGCTGGATATCGACCTATGGAAAGAAGTCGAGCACCTCACCACCACCCCCAGCGCTCGCCTCTGCCCCCAGTGCCGGGAGCCCATGCTCACCATCGCCCATCCCCACATCGGTGTGGAGCTGGACCTTTGCCCCCACAGGCACGGTGTCTGGTTCGACGCCGGTGAGTTTCAGCGCATGCTGGAGGCCATGGAAGCCGAGCTGCTGGAGAAAGACTCCGGCGAGCTGCTTCAGGAAGCCCTGCGCCAGGGCGGCGAGATCATCACCCGCCGCGGCAGCCTCTCCGCCGAATGGAAAGACCTCACCACCGTCCTGCGCCTGGTCCAGTATCGCCTGCTGGTCGAAAATCCCCGCCTGGACGACTGGTTTACCGGCTATCTCAAGACCAAAGCCGGCAAGTAATTAACCTAATCCGCAGATTGCCCACAAAGATCACAAGGCGCTGATTCGCTCAGTGAAATTCCCCCTATCTTATCTGCGCCTCTGCGAAATCTGCGGTTAAGCTCTTAATAGTTTCTCTCATGCAAAGAATAAGTCTGCATTTAATAACCAGTCTTCTAATGGTGTTTGTGCTCGCCGCCTGCAGTCCATCCCCGGCGCCCTCCCCCGTGCCTTCAGCCACTCCGTCACCCACCCTCGCCCCCACCGCCTCTGCCGCCGAGATCACTGCAACCGTTTACCAGGACCTGAACCGGGATGGGCAGCGCGATCCCGGCGAGCCGGGCATCGCCGACCAGATCGGCCTGGCGCCGGATACCGACTGCACCATCGGCGACCCCGCCCTCATCCTCGATTCCACGACCGATCCTTCCAGCGGTGAATACACCTATGGAGATCTCGCCCCCGGCATATACTGTGTGATGTACCGCGGTGAACACGCCCTGACCACCGAGCCGGCTTTCACCCTCACCCTGTCCCCTGGTGACCGCATCGAAGTCGCCTTCGGACTCCTGCCCTGATCCACGTCGAGTCTACTCTCCCTGCGTGAATTCGTATGCGCCAGGATCGACCGTCTCGGCAGCCATGGCTGCTTTCCCCCGCCAAAAATCCACCGATGCCGCCCTGGATTACGCCTGACCACCAGCCTTAGTCGCCAAATCAGCCCATTTCGTGGGGTATAATAATTACACTGTATGGGGATAATCTAGACCAATTGATAAGGAGAAACTGATGAGCGAAGACGATAAGGAAAAGAAGAGCCTGTTCGACAAGATTGTCGATGCGGTTAGTGATCGCGATGAAAAAGAGGCTGCCGCCAAGGCCGCCGCCGATAAGCTCGCTGCTGAGAAGGCTGCTGCCGAAAAAGCTGCTGCCGAGAAAGCCGCGGCTGCCAAAGCCGCTGCGGAACGGGTTGCTGCAGCCGAAAAAGCCGCCGCTGAGCGCGCCGCTGTTGAGAAGAAAGCCGCCGCCGAGCGTGAAGCTGCCCGCGCCGCTGACAAAGCTGCTGCTGAAAAAGAAGCTGCCCAGGCGAAAGTTGCCGCGCAATTAGCCGCCGCCGCGAAGGCCGCCGCCGAGCGCAAAGCTGCCGGCAAGAAGGGCGTCGTGAAAGCCCACAAGCTGTACATCCGCGCCGATCATGCGGATGATGCTAAAGCCGTGGGTGGGCTGGATGGTGGGAACGAAGTGACCATCTACGAGACCTGGAGCGATGGCAAAAATACCTGGGCGCGCATCGGCGAAGACCAGTGGTCCGCTATGGAAGCTGGTGGCAAGACGTTTATCGAATTTGCCAAAACAGAGGCCGAGCTCAAAGCTGCCGCAGCCGAGGAAGCTCGCTTGCTTGCCAACGCCAAAAAGGGCGTCGTGACAGCCCACAGCCTGTACATCCGCGCCGACCATGATGCCAGGGCTAAGTCCGTGGGCGGGCTGGTCGCCGGCAATGAAGTCAAAATCCTCGAGACCTGGACCGATGGCAAGAATACCTGGGCGCGCATCGGCGAAGACCAGTGGTCGGCCATGGAATACGACGGCAAGACCTATATTAAAGTCGAAGAATAATCTCAGTCGAATAAAGCTTACCGCGTTAATCTCAGCAGCTGCGGCGCATGCGCCGCAGCTGCTTTTGTATCCCCTTATTAAGCCTCCAGCAAAAGCCTCTGCTCCAGCCTGGCCTGCGGGGCGAACAGGCGCACATACTCCTCGATCTGTGTAAGCTGTGCCTCCACAGCCTGGCGCGGCACGCCGGCCGGGCAGTACGCCACATACAGCACCTGCCGGGTCTCCGCTGTGATCGGCGAGCGGTTGTCCTGCCCGTACAGGATCGTGCAGCAGATCCCCTCCTGGTCGCGCATCACCATATCCCCCGGCTGGATCGCCCGCTGTGGTCCGCTCATCTGCGCCAGCATGTCCCCCGATCGCGCGATATCCATCACCACCGGCCCCGCCAGCTTATCCACATCGTGCCCGGCAGTCAGCACCAGCGTCTCCACCTCGGCCGTATAGTTGGCGTCCACCAGCGGCGACACATCCGGCAGGTTCTGGCCGCGCAGCGCCAGCGACTCCACCTGCAGCAGCACATGGTAAGTCTTCTCAAATCGTTTGTAATACCGCGCATACGCCGCCAGCACCGGCAGCGCCAGGAAATCCTTGCGCGAATAGCCGGCATACAGCTCGCGCAGTCGCTGCTCCACCACTCGCTTGCGGGCGTTCAGCGCCGGGCTGTGGCGGGTGTTGTCCACCCCGCTCAGTTCCAGCAGCCCGATCACTGCCCACGGGTGGGCGGAGCGCCAGTCAGGTGTGGTTGTGATGGAAAGCATCTTGAAAAGTCACCTCTTGCACTTCTTCGGTATAATTTGATTATACCTTTCCGCATCAACTTCAAAAGGAATCGAAGATGCCCACCTTTCCCGCTTCTAATACCCTCTTCTACGGGGATATCTACTTGTACCTCCAGCCTATGAGACGCGCAAGCAGGCAGAGAGGGTGGTTAAGCTGTGTCTGGTACAGGGCAAGCTGGAGATGTAGTATTTCCCTGTCATTATAAGCCGTTGTTTTGTCCTCTTCTTAGTTGTGTATGAAGTATGACCGGGATCAAATAATTGTTGTTGTGCTTTTTCGTCATAAGGAAATGTTATATCGATAGACAAAAAATAAATGATGTTATGCACACTTATTAGTTGCTAATAGTAATCATATTATAGCGATGTATAATTTATATTGACCTAATGAATTACATGTTTAGGAGTAAACCACCATGCAATCCGAAACGAAGCAGGAACCTATTACTTGGGAAACCGAAATTTTGAGATTTACAGGATTCCCGTTACCTTCAGTTGATATTACTCAAGCAACATGGTGGACAGAATTATTTGATCAACCACCTGATACTGAGATATTTAAATCAAAGGTTAATACAAAACATATTGAAGGTGAATTAGATAATTCTAAATTAATATTAGAATTATCACCTCAAAGATTGGATTTGCTGTTAACTGTAAACGATCAACGATCGCCAATAATTAGCCAAAATTCAATTGGAGTTTTCAGTAATAAATTAACTGAATTTTCGGACTTAATTTTCCGATGGTTTGCATTAGGGTCTATTCCAGACTTCCATCGTTTAGCTTTTGGTGGCGTACTGATTTTACCGGTCAAGGATAAGGCAACTGGTTATCAAATAATTGGAAATTTCCTACAGTATGTACAGATAGATCCAGGTTCAAGTGATTTTTTATATCAAATAAATAGGCCACGTTTATCAAGATCAAACATCCCAAATTTATATATCAATAGGTTATCCAAATGGAGTGTTGCAAAGTCAATTCAAATTCAAATAGCTCCAAACATTCGAATTGAAGCCGGTTTAGAAGAATTCGCATGCAGACTTGAATTTGATATTAATACTTCAGCTGAATTCAATGAAGAGATCAATCCCGAACAGTCAAGATTGATTTTCCTTGAACTTGTTGATCTTGCAATTGAAATTTCACAAAATGGGGATATTCCGTGATCGCCAATGAAACCCAAAGACCTATAGAGTTTGGATGGTTAGACTATTCAAATCGCACAGATAATGATTGGTGGAATTATTATCTACTTACCTCGACTGATTCTGATATTCAGCAGATTAACATACAAAAGCAAGAGTCAACAACTCCCTCAGGATGGCCTACTCAGTTCTCTGAACAAAAAATCCTAAAGGATAAATTATCAACTATTACTAGATTGTTTGTTGAAGTTGTATCGAAAATATCGGGAGCTGAAGATATAGTGCTGCTCGATTCAGATCGCCATCTCAAACGGCTACTTCCCAATTACTATTGGAAACTGCAATCTCCATTTCAAACCACAACATCAACTGCGAAAGAAACAAAAACATCATCTCTCATTTCTCCTCCATTGCGACAAATATTTATAAATGCCAAAGAAGAACACTTCGAGGATGGTATGGAGAGCCAATTCTCGTATGATTTGATTCAGCTAATTAAGATTTACAAAGAACCAGCAATAGAATTATTAGGCGAGTGGATACCAAATGGTATTGTCAATATCGAAATCGGCGCAGAAGCCTTGCGATGGGTAGGTAGAATGCATGATCAGGATACTTACGAAAGTAGGCGGAGGCTTCTTGAATATTCCCTTTTTAGTAGATTTCCTCGGATTAGAGATGCTGCTGGTCTAGGTTTAGCATCAATGAATGACCTAAATTCCGTGAATTCAATTCGAAAAGCAATCGACCAAGAAGAGATTGGAGAACTAAAAAACGACCTTACGCAAGTCTTAGTTGATTTGGAATCACAATAATGGTATTCTTACGCAAAATTAGAAAAGCTAAATGGTATAGAAACCAGAATGTACCTTGGCTTGGTTCTGATGACCTTCAAGCCGATACTTTAGGGGACCTTGAGACTAAAGACAATAAATTATCAGTCTATCAAATAAGTAATAGTAATGAAAATCTTGAACAGGTAGTTGTAGCAATAGCACTAACTTGTGACCACATAACTAATGTAGACTATGCACTTATCAACGAGGAAGATCTCGATAGTCTCAAGTTAAAATGTGTTCGAACAAATGGTGATACACCTGACGAGAATGTGAATTTATTACATTATGACTTAGTAGAAATAACCGCAAATAAAATCCTTGACCTCGCTTACGTCATTAAAAGATCA
>JAJZSS010000174.1 GCA_021849525.1 Chloroflexota bacterium | reverse complement strand
GGGCGCCACCGACCCCCGCTTTGCGGACGAACAAAGCGAAGCGCGTTTTCCGGCTGAGCTGGCAAATTTACTCCACGGGCAGACCCTCTACACCAATCTTGAGATGCTGCCGGCCTTGATGTTGGAACGCGGCCCAGATATTGATAGCCCGGAATACCTGCGCTGGCGGGATGCGATCGATGCAGGTTTGCGCGAAGAGCCCCGCCCGGTTCCTGTAAAGACCGTTCCCCCCCACCATGCTCCGGTGCGCATGGCAAGCTCAGGGGATATTGCCGAGATCTTCGGGAAAGTGGATAGCAAGGGTAATTTTGTTATTGGCACGACTCGCGAGCAGGGTCACCCGGTGTGCATCAATCTCGATAAGTTCATCCAGCGCTCATCGGGTGTGTTCGGTGCAACCGGCACCGGAAAATCATTCCTCACCCGCATTGTCCTGGCGGGTCTGATCCATTACAACCACGCCTCGGTCCTGGTGCTGGATATGCATAACGAATACGGATACGACGATACAGCTTCAGACACCGGGATGCGGGTGATTGGCTTGAAGAGCAAATTCGCCAGCCGGGTGCGCGTGGTTGGGCTGGGAAAGGGCGCCATGATCCGCGGGGAAGCGCCAGATTTCAACCTGGAAATAGCCGAGATGGATATCCAGCCGGAAGACATCGAGCTGCTGACCCGCGAGCTGAATCTGAAAGAAACGACGCCCACAACCCTGGATGCGCTGGTGAGCAGCTTTGGGCGGCATAAATGGTTTGCGGCGTTCAAGCAGATGCGGAATGGGGCTGTGATCGAGGATGAATCTGGCAAAAAGATCCCTGCCCCCGATAGCGTGGCAGCCTGGGCGAACTCGGTGGGTATCAATGTGATGGCGGCGGAAGGTTTGTATTCCAAGTTGGGGCGGGTCTTCGGCTTGCCATACGTGGTTGAAAAGCCGGCTGTTGATACCGTCAGCGAAATTATCAAAGCTCTGGAAGGCGGCCAGCATATCGTCCTGTCCTTTGGTGATAATGTCAGCGACCTGGATTATTTGCTGGTCAGCAACCTGCTCACCCGGCGGATCCGCCAGGCCTGGGAAACGCGCACCAATGAATTTCGCAGTGCAAAAAACACGGAGCCTCACCCGTTGGTGATCGTATTGGAAGAGGCCCATAAACTACTTAATCGCGAGATGGCATCCCAGACAACCTTCAGCACCATTGCCCGGGAGCTGCGCAAGTATTACGTCACGCTGCTGGTCATCGATCAGCGACCGTCGCAGATCTATGATGAGGTGATGTCCCAACTGGGCACGCGCATCTCGGGCTGGCTGGGCGATGAAGATGATATCCGGGCTGTGCTCTCGGGGCTGGCAGGTCGTGAATCTTTACGGGGGATGATGGCGCATCTCCAGCCTAAAGAAGAGGTCCTTTTACTGGGTTGGGGCGTCCCCATGCCGCTTCCTGTGCGCTCACGCCGTTATGACAATGCCTTCTGGAAGGAATTGTTGGGGCAAGAAAGTAATGTATCCAGGCGCAGTCCAGAGGAAATCACCAAAGAGCTCGGATTCTGAGCCAGACCAGAGGAGAATACGATGCGATATCGCAGCTTGCCGGATGGTGACCGGATTCCCGTGATAGGTCTGGGCACCTGGCGAATGGGGGGTGGCTCCGAGCCTGACCCGAGCCAGGACAAGCAGGTCCTGGATGCTCTCCATACGGCTCTCGAGCTGGGTTACACCCATATCGATACCGCCGAGATGTACGGTGGCGGTCATACTGAAGAGCTGATTGGTCAGGTGATCCGCGATTCTGACCGGAAAACTTTGTTCATCACCTCCAAAGTCTGGCATACCAACCTGCACTACCGGGATGTCTTGCACGCCTGCGAGAATAGCCTGCGCCGTTTGGGAACGGATTACCTCGATCTTTACATGATCCACTGGCCTGATGCAGCTGTCCCTCTGGAGGATACATTTCGTGGCCTGAATGAGCTGGTTTCGGCCGGGTTAGTCCGCCATCTTGGGGTAAGTAATTTCGAGCTGGACCAGCTGATCGAAGCCCGGCAGCTTTCGACCACACCTCTGGTGACAGACCAGGTACCGTACAGCCTCCTTGACCGGACTTGCGCCGAGAACGGTTTGCTGGCGTATTGCCAGGAAAAGAGTATGGTGCTAACCGCTTATTCTCCGGTGAGTAAAGGGAAAGTGAATGAGCTGGAAAAGTTAACTACAATTGCCAGGCAGATCGGCGCAACGCCAACCCAGGTTGCCCTGAGCTGGCTGATCAACCAGGCGAATGTTATCGCCATCCCAAAATCCCTCAATCCTGAGCATTTGCGCCAGAACCTGGAAGCGCTGGATTTACTCCTGGGCGAGGATGAACTGGCAATATTGAATCAGCTGGCTGAGGGTGGGAAAGGGGAAGCAGCTCAGTGAAATTTGCGACTTTATGCTATGTCCGCTCGCAGGAGCACACCTTGATGATCTTGCGCAATAAAAAGCCAGATGATATGCATGCCGGGAAATGGAATGGCCTGGGTGGGAAGCTGGAGCCCGGCGAGACGCCTGAGGAGTGTGCCCGGCGCGAGATTGAAGAAGAATCCGGTCTGAAAGTTACTGCATTGAAGTGGAAGGGTTTAATAACCTTTCCTCAGTTCTCAAAGCAAGAAGATTGGTATACCTTTATATTTCTGGCAGAGACAGCAGACGGGGATTTGATCGATTCACCGGAGGGAGATTTACATTGGATTGCGAACGATCATCTCCTATCCTTAAATCTGTGGGAAGGCGATCGCATATTCATACCCTGGCTGGATCAACCCGGATATTTCTCAGCTAAATTTTTATACCAGGACGGAAAGCTGCTGGACCATCAGGTGATTTTTTATCCGTAACCTTCCTTCAATTTTGGGCGCGGTAGGTTTCGTATATCCCTAAAACTTTATCCGCATAATAAAAACCAACATTCATCGGTCCGTAAGCCTTGAGTGCCTCTCTTACATCACCATGGCGGGCGACTTGTTGGGCGAGATATTTGGTCCCAAAGGCAATATTAAACTCTGGATCTTCCAGCTCCTGGGTAGTAGGGCGCGAGGCGAAACAAGGTCCATTGACACAATTAAAGCTGGCTGCCAGGCCATCACTGGGCATCACTTGCATCAGGCCGACCGCGCCGCTTTTCGAGTATGCGAGATGGTCACCGCCGCTTTCCTGCCAGATCAAGGCCGCGATCAGGTCCGGCGCCAGACCGCGCAACTTAGAATAATGTGTGATCCAATCACACCACTGCAGGATTGTTGCAGGGTAGCTCTGGCTAACATTACAGCCTGACTCACTGGCAGACAGTGTGGAAGGTTCGGAAGTGTTGATGGTGCTGGCCAGGCTTGGATTTTGAATCGTCTCAGGAGCAGCTGCCACTGCGAGCGACGGGAAGGAAAGGGCAGCCGAAACATTGAATAAAAGGATGGTTACCACGACCATGCTGACGATTGTTCCTGGAATAATCATGACCAATCTGTTTTGAAAGTCCATCGCTGTTTCCTTTCCGTGCTATAATAGAAATGATGTTCTAAATACTAAATAGCCTCTTGACAAAATAGAACATTTGATCTATATTTTAACCAGAACATCGAAATTGTCAAGCAACTTGTTCATTCTGGGAAATCCAGGTCAAATGTTTCAGAGCGGAGATCGCTACAGGAGGTTAGACATGAACACATCCAATATCCAGAAAATCTATCCCACCGGGTTCCTCGGTCGCTTTCGCTTGCGGCGGGGCCTGGCCTTTGGCTTGATCATCGTCTCGGCATTGCTGGCTTTTGAAGTTTTCAATTTCAGTACTACCGAATTCGCCTTGCATGATCTCTTAGGGGATCTAGAATTTGCCGGGGTAGCCTGGGCTACAATCCTCGCAGTTGCATTCTGCGGGATTGACTTCGCCGGGATAGCCCGTCTCTTTACACCTGAAGAAGGCGCAGATGAACCCGGAGAAGTGTGGTATCTCTTCGGCGCATGGCTACTGGCAGCCACGATGAACGCCATGCTTACCTGGTGGGGAATTTCGATTGCATTGATCAACCACCAGACACTTGGGAATGTTGTTGTCGAACGGGCGATGCTTTTGCGAGTAGTCCCGATTTTTGTGGCTGTGATGGTCTGGCTGATCCGGGTGTTGATCATTGGCTCGTTCTCTGTAGCCGGTGACCGCTTATTCAGTCAGGCGGATAAACGCCAGCCTGCCCGGCCGCGCACCCAGCCTCGGCTCGCAATCGAATCACAGCCAGTACGCTCCCTTGGCACCGGACGGGCTGCTCCAGTGCGGACAACCCCGGTTACGAATTCATCGTTTCGACCTGCACCAAAAACATCGGTCCCACAGGAATCAATATTCAGCCGGCCAGAACCAACTTACCATCCGGTGGGTATGAATGCTGCTTCAAGCGAAAAACCCGGGGTGGAACCATCAGCCAAGACCCCCTTTTCGATGCCTCGCTCTGATTATTCAGCAAGTACGCGGCGATTTTCGGAACGCAGTGGAAAAAGCTCGATCTCCGACCCTTCTAAACGGGAGCAGCGCGGCTAATCCAGCTCAATGAGAAACTGACTGCACGATCAAACACCCCAGGGTTGGCCTGGGGTGTCCTGTTTAACCAGCCTGCTGGAATTCTTCTTTACATTCTCCGTCAGATACTGGCAGCCAAACACAAAAAGTCGTGCCGGTTGGCTGGCGAGGAGCAACATCGATCGTACCATGATGATTGCGCACTATCCAATAGGCGATCGATAGTCCCAGACCGAAGCCTTTGCCATCCCGTGAGCGGGTACGTGATTTTTCCCCGCGGTAGAAGCGCTCAAATATATAGGGTAAATCTTCGGTTGGAATGCCAGGTCCACTATCGCTCACCGTCAGGCGGGCTTTACCTTCTTCTTTCCCCAGGCTCACGATCACTTCGCCCCCCGTGGGTGTGTATTTAATGGCATTGCCGATCAGATTTACAATGACTTGCTTGAGACGATCAGGATCGCCGCAGACAGTGACCTGGTCGAAATCACCTAATTTCATACTGATTTTATCCCTTGCCAGGACGCGCATCTGCTGGATGGCTTCCAAAAACAAGCTATCCAATTCCACGGGATTCCAAGCCAAAGGTAGTTTTCCGGATTCAGCTTGGGCCAGTAGTAGCAAGTCGCCGACCAGACGAGTCAACCGGTCGACTT
>JAJZSS010000173.1 GCA_021849525.1 Chloroflexota bacterium | reverse complement strand
ATCTGGGAATACTCTACAACTTACTCAATTTGCAAATGAGCTGAAGGGCTCGGCTGCGAATTTCTCCGCAAATAAGCTGCGCTCGCTGGCTTTTTCCCTGGAGCAAGCCAGCGAGGGAAACCGTTTGGAAGAGGCGCGGCAGATTATCCCGGAAATTGAAACCCAGGTGAGTGTGCTGGAAAATTACCTGGCTAAATTGCGTGGCTAATTTTTGGGATTGATAAACAGGTTGGCGTTATTGATCCGTGGGGTGTTGTGCCTGGTAGATTTTTCGGATTGCGGACAACAGCTGGACGGCTCCGCCATGTTTGACTACAAATTCAGCTGCGCCTGCATTTTCAGCCCGGGTGCGCATTAGAGCATCATCATGCATCGAGTGGATGATCACGGGTATCGGTTCATCCGCACCTGTAATTTGGGCTGTGGCATTGATTCCGTCCAAATCTGTCAACTCAATATCCATCACCACAATATCGGGGCGGAGCGCTTCGACCATTGCCAGTGCCTGCAGCCCGCTCGAAGTCTCCCCGATCACCAGAATATCCGGCTCGAGCTTAATGCGCATTCGCAGCCCTTTGCGGACCATAATTTCATCATCGACCAGTAATACTCGGATCATGCTGTTTCCTATCTGTTAGCGATGATCCTGTTATAATCCAAAGCGCAGGTTTATTCATCGTGCAGGTGTTTGAATCAACCTCATACTTTTGAATGAATTGTTCCAATCCTGCTTCGGAGGAGTTTCTATGACCATCCGGATATTGCTCGCAGACGACCATGCTGTTGTCCGTCAAGGACTGCGGATGTTCCTGGCTTTAGATCCAGAGCTGGAAGTTGTGGGAGAAGCCAGCGACGGTGCTCAGGCTGTCCAGATGACGCGAGAATTAAATCCCGATGTTGTATTAATGGACCTGATGATGCCGGTAATGGACGGGATCAGCGCTATCCAGTCAATTCGCTCCAGTATGAAGGATGTGGAAGTGATCGCCTTAACCAGTGTTTTGGAAGATGCTTCTGTAGTAGGGGCTGTACGCGCCGGGGCGATCGGTTATCTGCTGAAAGATACCAGGGCCGACGAATTGTGCCGGAGTATTAAAGCTGCTGCGGCAGGTCAGGTGCAGCTTTCGCCTCAGGCTGCCGCCCGATTAATCCGCGAGGTACGGACGCCTGAATCGCCCCAAACATTAACCGAACGCGAGACTGAAGTGCTTCGTTTATTGGCTGAAGGAAAAGCGAACAAGGAAATTGCCCTGGCGTTAAGCATCAGCGAGACGACTGTTAAAACTCACGTCAGTAATATCCTGATGAAGTTAGGCGTCCCGAGCCGGACCCAGGCCGCATTATACGCCATACGGATTGGTCTGGTTAAGATCGACGAACCTTGATTTATCGGCGCTTGACCTTCAAGCTAATCCAACGCAGCGGGGCTGCCATTTTATAAATTATTGTGCTCACTCCCGCATTGCGCCAGATATTTTTTGCCTGGGACCATTGAATTTTCGGATCCAGGCATTTTTTATCCTGTGTGACGTTTTCCCCTTCCACCCCGAATACAGCCGCCAGATGGGTTAATACGTGCCGCCAGATTTTTTCTTGCTGCTCAGAGCTGCCCATGAACCGGAAGGCAAACTCGTAAATTGGATCGGTCGTCCGCGCCATAGACTGGACCTGGGCATATAAACAGCCATCTATTTCGGAAACGCTGAAAGTGTTCCAACCCGATTCAGGGAATCCCTCCGGCGTCATTACCGTGAAGCTGGTTTCATCCTCGTAGAGCACCATAACCCCACTGGAAACGGGCAGGATGCTGGGAGTATTGGGCAGGGCAGGGACTGTGCCATCGATAAACAGGACTTCTCCAGGGTGTATCCCTGCCAGCGATGGGTAAAACCGGCTTTCTGCAGGGTGGAATTCTGGAAATCTTTCTTTCCAGACTCGCATCACTTCAGCAGCAGTCTTGCCAGTCCCAGGCAGACGAATCTGATAAGTCTTTTGCCATAAGGGACCAAAGCCATGTAAAGGATTCACCAGGCGATGCCCCTCCAGATTCAGGTTGGTTGCACCCGCGGGCACCTCGGTTATGGCAATCTGTTCGATGGGACCAGCCCAACCAGAGTGATTTCGATCCAAAGATGATTCTACCGGCTCCATATCTCTCTCTCTCAGTATTCGGGCAATAAAAATATTTAGAATTATGCACCCAGCAAACCAGATAAGGCTTCATCTTCAGTCTCGTACAGATTGAATACTTCATTCAAACGCGTCATTTCGAACAGGCGCTTAAAGTGATTACTGAGACCAAACGCACCCATGCGGATATTCTGTTTGCGAGCGCGTACCAGGAGAACGACCAGCAAGCCGATCCCGGAGCTGTTGATAAAATGAAGCTGTGAAAAATTCCAGACGACAATCTCAAACCCATCGGATATGGCCTGGTTGAATGCGGTTTGCAGTTGTTCTTCGGCAAACGAAGTGATATCCCCGATGACATCGATAATGCTTAGTTTGCCACGAATCTTCCGAACATCTAAAGTAACCTGATTTATATCCATTTATTCCGTCCTTATTGATCAATAGTACCCTGTAAATTCTTACGACCTTCCATGTAGATAAAAAGCTCAATTCGCTGTTGCGCCCCTTCCGAGCTGGCTGGCTGCGTGGCCAGCGTGCGATCGATCAAGAAGAAACCCCAGCCATGTGGAACATCCTTATTCTTTAATTGATCAGCCTTGCCTGAATCGTAGCTGGTTATTTCAAGGAGTTTCGCTTCGTGTAACTCGACAATCTGCGACGAAGCCAGGATGCGAATAGAGACAGGCAGCTCGGCTTTCCCTAAATTCTTTTGGTTGATTGCATTCGAGGTCGCTGCCGCGATCGCCTGTTTGAGCTGCTCCAATCGACCTGCCGGTAGCTGTAAGTCCTCGATAATATGGGCCACCAATTCCATTGCCAGTTTCTCAGCATTGGGCTGCCGGGGGAGATTAATTTCCGAGAGGATCCGCCATTCGTTGCTGGAGTTAGCTAAGGGAAGATTTGTGTGGGTGTGGGTCATTCTTCCTCTCCTGGTTTTCGATAATGTAGGGTGAGCAGTGTCACATCATCTTCTTGTTCCCATTGCTCACCGGTGAAGGATTTAAGATCGTTTAGTAGAAAATCAACCAGGGTCGTATCGCTCCGGATATAGGAAGCCATTTTGGAATGCAGCTGGTCAAACCCGTACATTTGACCCAGCGGGTTGTGGGCTTCGACCAAACCGTCGCTGTACAGTAACAGGCATTCTCCGGGCTGCAGGATGGCGGTATGTTCTTCATACTCCATATCTTCCATCAAGCCCAGCGGCATCCCGGTTGCCCGAAGCTCACGTACTACCCCATCGTGGCAGCCAACAGGTAAATTATGCCCGGCGTTGGCAAACTGGAAGGCGCCTGTTTTCAAATCCAGTATGGCATACAGGCAGGTAACAAACATATGCCCGGGGATTTCGGGCAGCAACAATTCGTTGGAGCGTTTGAGCGCTGCACCTGGGGATAGCCCGCGCCGGGCAGAACCACGCAAGATTGCCCGGGTGGAGGCCATGACCAGAGCAGCCGGCACACCTTTATCGGTGACATCTCCGATGGTGATGACAACCCGCCCGTCGGGCAGGGGGAAGAAGTCGTAGAAATCTCCGCCAACAGCGCGGGCAGGCTGGTAATGCAATGCCAGATCCCACCCCGACATCTCAGGAGGCGTTTTGGGCAGTAAAGTTTGCTGAATCAGGCGCGCCAGGCGCATCTCCTGGTCCAGGCGTTCTTTTTCGAGCAGCTCTGATTGGCGTTGCTTAACCAGCTGGGCTACCCGGACTACAGGTGCAACCTGAGCCGCCAGCATATTGACCAGCTGGCGGTCGTCCGTTGAGTACTCCTGCTCGCTGCGTTTGGAACTTAAAACCAGGATACCGGTCAGATCACCGCTGCTCAGAAGTGGGGCAGCCAGCTCAACGCCTGATTTGCGTAACGCCTGCAAAGCCGGTGAATCGAGATTGATCTTATGGACATCTGCAATGATTGGCAATTTCTCAAAATATGCCACCAGTGGATCGTTTTTCGTGATTGAGATCGCTTGAAGATTATTGCCAGGCAGGGTTGCTGGATTCGGTTGTTCGCTGATATCAGCTAGTACACCGATCCCTCGTAACCAATTAATTAATTTGAGACTGGAATTTATTTTCATCTAGCTGCCTGCTGCCGCCGGCCTGTTAGTATCGGAATGATCTATCAATATTAACGCCGCCTCATCAGGCTCGAGAGTTTCATCGATCACGGCTAAAAGTCGTTTAGTAAGCGCATCGAAATCCACTTCATCGCGGATAGCTAATGAAAACGCCAGGAGGGTCTGTTCGGCGTCGTATTTATGCCGGTAAAACCGGCGATCAATGTCCTCCTGAAGCCGGATGCGCAGGGGATTAAAGAGCGCAGCTATCAGGATGGTGGAGATGATTGCTGCCAGATCAGATTCGGAGCCAGTAAAAATGGTGAACAAGCGCTGCAATCCAAAGACACTGGCGATAAAAATGATGCCCAGGATGATCGTGACTGCCCCGTAGACCATTGCCCGGTTGATCAGAACCTCGATATCCCACAAACGATATCGCAGAATGGCGACTGCGATCGATAATGGGAAGATCAAAAGAAACGGCAGGAAGAGGTCCGGATTCCACCGAATGGACAATCCGAACACGGGTGCGCCCAACCAGAACGCAATCGGAAGAAAAGCCAGTAAACCCCCTAACAAAACAATTCTCGTTTGCTGCCGGAGAACAGGATCCTTGTGGATACGCTGCCGGAAGACCATCACGAGGAGGAAAATCAGGATCCCTGCGGAGAGATAGAGATAACTGAATCTCCAGGCTGTGATGTAATCCCAGGGATTGCGTTGGTCGTTGACAGCCATAACACCCCAGATCGCCAGGGCTAATGAGATGACATGGGGCAAAAAGCGTAAACCGGGTCGTTTCGCAATGGGCTGCAGGGGAGTGGGAAAGAGCAGTGCCAGGCTGATCAAGGCTCCGCCTTGCTGGGAGATCGCCAGAGTCCAGATCAATGAGAATGCATGAGTTGTCATCCCATCAAAGAGCAGTACACAGGCAATCGATGCGGTAATGCAAAAATACGCAAAAACTCGCCCAACAGGCGATTGGCTGCGGACCAGATAAACCCACA
>JAJZSS010000172.1 GCA_021849525.1 Chloroflexota bacterium | reverse complement strand
GAATTGGGTCAGGACAGCGATCTTGTTGACGCCCGAATTGATGCAGTTGCTCAGGGGCACATCGATCAGCCGGTATTTGCCGGCAATTGGCACTGCCGGCTTTGAGCGCTGCTTGGTGAGTGGATATAAGCGCTTCCCGACCCCACCTCCCAGGATAACTGCCAGAACTTGATTCATCGTAGGCATAAACCACTCTCCCCGCGCCATATTTGTTAAAAAGGTTTTTAGCGAGCTACTATAAATTATATAATAATCTGGTCTGTCGATGCCTTGAATAAAGCTGGTTAAGCAAAACGCCTTCCCGGTTCAAAGGAAGGCGTATGCTATAATCAATTGGTGCCGAAGGTGGGAATCGAACCCACAATCCCGAGGGAACACGAGTTTGAGTCGTGCGCGTATGCCAGTTCCGCCACTTCGGCGTGCTCTACCCACAGTTTCAAAGCTTGCCTAAGTATATCGAATGTTAGACACCCGGTCAAGATAAGGATTAGCTGATGCGTCTCGGAATTATTGGGCTTCCTCAATGTGGCAAAACAACCGTTTTTAACGCCCTGACCCGTGGCGACACGCCCACCGCGATGGCCGGCGGGCGGATCGAAGTGCACACCGCGGTCGTGGATGTGCCCGACGAGCGAGTGGACCGCCTGTCTGAGCTGTTTCACCCCGAAAAAACCATTTACGCCAAAGTGACCTATGCCGATATTGCAGGGCTGGAAGGAAGCTCCAGTAAGACGGGGATTTCGGGTGCCCTGTTGAACCAGCTTACCCAGATGGAAGGCTTTGTGCATGTGGTGCGCTGTTTTGAAAATGCCAGCGTTCCTCATCCGGCCGGCAGTGTGAATCCTCAGCGGGATATTGAAGCGATGGACGGCGAGTTGTTGATCAATGATTTAATCGCCGTTGAGCGCAAACTGGAACGCCTGGCGGAGGAGCGTAAAAAAGGCGGCGGTCGCGACCGGGCAGTGATCGAGCGTGAGCTGGTGCTTTTTGAAAAGCTGAATGCAGTTCTGCAGCAAGGGCAGCCCTTGCGCGATCTCGATCTCACCCCCGAAGAAGATAAGCTGCTATCCGGATTTGGCTTCCTGACTCGTAAGCCAGTCCTCATATTGCTGAATCTCTCAGACGGTCAGGCTCCACCCGATCTGCAGTACCCCCATTACAAAAGCATCGTCGCCGGCTTGCAGGGCAAGCTGGAGATGGATCTGGCCCAGCTTTCTCCCGAAGATGCGGCAATGTTCATGGAAGAATATGGCATCCAGGAGCTGGGTTTGCAGCGTGTGATCCGCTACTCCTACGATTTGCTGGGTTTACAATCCTTCTTTACCGTGGGCGAAGATGAGGTGCGCGCCTGGACGGTCCGCCGGGGCGCTTCGGCTCACGAATCTGCCGGTGCAATCCACACCGACCTGCAAAAAGGATTTATTCGCGCCGAGGTCGTAGCTTATACCGATTTAATTGCCCTGGGAGGTCTTTCCGAAGCGCGCTCTAAAGGCAAGTTGCGCCTGGAAGGCAAGGAATACGTGGTCCAGGATGGCGATATCGTGCACATCCGCTTCAATTTGTGATGCCGGCAGAATCTCCGCCACTTCCTCTTAATCAGATCCTGGTCGGCGATTGCCTGGAGCAGCTCGCCAATCTACCGCCAGAATCGGTCGATCTGATCTTTGCCGATCCTCCCTACAACTTGCAGCTCCGCCAGGAGCTTTGGCGTCCCAACCACACCCTCGTCTCCGCCGTAGACGATGCCTGGGACCAGTTCTCAGATTTTAAGGCATACGACGAGTTTACCCATCTCTGGTTATCGGCTTGCCGCCGTGTGCTAAAACGCACCGGTACGTTATGGGTGATTGGTACTTACCACAATATTTTCAGGGTGGGATCTATCATCCAGGACCTGGGTTTTTGGGTCCTGAATGATATTGTCTGGATCAAAGACAATCCCATGCCTAATTTCCGCGGTGTGCGCTTCACGAATGCTCACGAAACCCTGCTTTGGGTACAAAAAGAGCGCGGCGCGCCTTATACATTTAACTACCGCAGCCTCAAAGCCCTCAACGACGATTTGCAGATGCGCAGCGACTGGCAGCTCCCCATCTGCACCGGGCGTGAGCGTTTGCGGGATGGCGGGGAAAAGGTCCATTCCACACAGAAGCCGGAAGCGCTGCTCTATCGAATAATTCTTGCCAGCTCTCAAGCTGGAGATACTGTCCTCGATCCCTTCTTCGGCACCGGTACCACCGGGGTAGCCGCCCGCCGCCTGGGGCGCCAGTGGATCGGAATCGAGCAGGATGCCCATTATGCCGAGCTGGCCCACCGGCGCATCGCGGCTGCGCCACTCCCGGCAGATGATGGGAGCCTGTTCATCGCTCCCAACCCCCGAAAGCACCCCCGAATCCCATTCGGCAGGCTGTTGGAGGTGGGGTTGGTGGATCCAGGGCAGATCCTGTATTTTGGCCTCCAGGGAGAGATTACCGCCCAGGTCCAGGCGGATGGCGCCCTGCGCTGCAACGGCGAGCGCGGCTCCATTCATGCATTAAGCCGCCGTCTCCGCCAGGCGCCCTGTAATGGCTGGGAGTTGTGGTATTACCAGGACGACCAGACGGGAGAGCGCTGGCCGATTGATCGCTTGCGCCAGATCTACCGTGAGCAGCTCCAATCGCCTCCCGAAAGCTGAGCTTTTCTTGCCCGCGTTCATTTCTTGGGATTACACACACTGATTTCCAACCCTTCAACCGGGGTAAGCGTAATTAACTAGGTCGAATTATATTTTTTAGAAACTTGAATAAGGAGCTCACCCGATGACTACTCAGTACCAACAGACTGCCTGGAGCCTGGATGAATTATTTACCTCCAGCACAGGCCCGGAAATGACCCGTGCCATGGCTGATTTGGATCAGGGGATGGCCGATTTTGAAAAGCAGCGCGCCCAGTTATCTGCGGATATGCCCGTGGAACGCTTTCTCGAAGTGATTCACCAGTATGAAAAAATCAACGCTCAGGCCAGCCGTATTTACTCTTTCGCTGGTTTGCAGTTCGCCGCCAATACCCAGGACCAGCAAGCCACCGCATTTCTTGCTCAAATCGATCAGCAGATGGCGGTCCTGCAAAACCGCGGCCTCTTTTTTAGCCTGTGGTGGAAAGCTTTAGACGACCAGTCAGCCTCGCGCCTGATGGAAGGGGCGGGCGAATTTCGTTACTGGTTGGAAGAGATGCGCCATTTCAAGCCGCACACGCTCTCCGAGCCGGAAGAAAAGGTGGTCAATATCAAAAATGTCACCGGCGCCACTGCCCTGACCAACCTGTATGATTCGATCACCAACCGCTATGTCTTCAAAGTTGAAATCGAAAGAGAAGTGAAAGAGCTGACCCGCGGCGAGTTGATGGTATTTGTCCGCCAGCACGATCCGGACTTACGCGCTCGTGCCTACCAGGAGTTGTATCGCGTCTATGGCGCCGATGGTCCTATCCTCGGCCAGATCTACCAGACCCTGGTGCGCGATTGGCGCAACGAACAGGTCGACCTGCGGAAATTCAGCAGCCCGATCACTGCCCGCAACCTGACCAATGATATCCCCGACCCGGTGGTCGATACCCTCCTCGAAGTTGCCCGCCAGAACACCCATATCTTCCAGCGCTTCTTCCGGCTTAAGGCCAATCGCCTGGGTGTGGACCGCTTGCGCCGGTATGATATTTATGCTCCCCTCGCCCAATCGAAGAAGATGTATCCTTTCAGCGACGCGGCAGGCATGGTCCTGGATGCTTTCAGCCAGTTCGATCCTCAATTTGCGCGCAGCGCCCAGCGCGTCTTTGATGACAGACACCTGGATAGTGAAGTGCGCAAAGGCAAGCGCGGCGGCGCCTTCTGCGCCTCGGTCACGCCTGAGTTAACTCCCTGGGTGCTGCTCAATTACCAATCACGCTCCGATGACGTATCTACAATGGCTCACGAGCTGGGTCACGCCGTCCACAGCATGCTGGCATCGCATCACAGTGTACTGACATTCCAGTCCAACTTACCCCTCGCTGAGACCGCATCTACCTTTGGAGAAATGCTCCTGATCGATAAGCTCCTGGCAACCGAGACCGATGAAGGTGTCCGCCGGGATGTGCTCTTCCGCCAGGTGGACGATGCCTACGCTACCATCATGCGCCAGTCTTTCTTTGCCCTGTTTGAAAAACAGGCCCACCAAATGGTCCAGGAAGGCGCCACTGTGGACGATCTGGCTGCAGCCTATCTCCAAAACTTGCAAGACCAGTTTGGGGATGCAGTCGATGTCAGCGACGAGTTTCGCTGGGAGTGGGTCTCTATCCCGCACATTTACCAGGTGCCATTCTATGTCTATGCCTATGCCTTTGGACAGCTGCTGGTGTTTGCCCTTTACCAGCAGTACAAAGAAGAAGGGGAGGCTTTCAAACCGCGCTATACCCGGATTCTCTCCGCCGGCGGTTCTAAAGCCCCGGTGCAGGTCCTCACCGAAGCTGGCCTCGATATCAGCAAAGACGAATTCTGGCAGGGACGATTTACAGCCATTGCGCGCCTTGTTGACCAGCTCGAATCACTTTATGTATGATATATTGCATTTATTTATTATGATACAATAAATAATGACAATATCAGATCCGGTTCCTCTGAATCTGCCTCGCGCCTTCCAGGCTGTTCATTCCGCACTTCTCCCCCATCGCGAGGCGTTAAACATGGCAGATTCAGAACGTGGCAGGCACGGCGATGAGCTGCTCAGCTTATTCGCTGTGCTTGCCGCTGCAGATGAGCAGCCCGAACTACAAACCACTCTCTCGGCCCTGTTTGACCGCTCAGCCCAACGCGCGGCCAGTATTGCGGGCAACCAGAGCGCCCAATTCTATGCCCAGGGATTATCCTGCTTTGCAGACTCGCTGCGCGATCTGGATTTAACCATCAGTGATCTGGCGCCTTACCTCCTGTCCGTCCTCACCGGTGCGCCTCAACCGCCGGATTCTGTGGGCCGGGTTTCGCAGGGTCGGTTGCTCAAAGCCCTGATCAAAGGTCTGTCTGCCTGGGATGATCAGCTATCCAGCCAGGAAAATAAATCATCTACCTTCAGCATGGGGTATTTATTTGATTTAGGCGTGGATTATCTTCAGGCGCTTCAAAACGGCACAACCAGGCTCGATGCAATTGTTCAGGCAGCGGTCAGGCATAGCCCCTTACGCTCACCCGAGTACCGGGCTGTTTCAGGT